>NZ_JBRJXU010000104.1:0-38275 GCF_057467645.1 Zarconia sp. | reverse complement strand
TGCAATCTCGCTGGGGATTTCGGGAGCTTCTTGTTCAACCAAATCCGATAACTCCTCAGAGATGGCCGCTAATTCGGCAACTTCTTCTTCTGCAATCTCACTGGGGATTTCGGGAGCTTCTTGTTCAACCAAATCCGATAACTCCTCAGAGATGGCCGCTAATTCGGTCACTTCTTCTTCTGCAATCTCGCTGGGGATTTCGGGAGTTTCTTGTTCAACCAAATCCGATAACTCCTCAGAGATGGCCGCTAATTCGGTCACTTCTTCTTCTGCAATCTCACTGGGGATTTCGGGAGTTTCTTCTTCGGCGAGTAATTCAGACAAACTTTCAGGCAATTCGCCTGACTCATCGATCGCAGCACTGGGAGCTTGTGCAACTAGGGCAGATGCTTCTTCGGACCCCTCTAATTCTAAAAGCTCTGATAAATCGGCCGGAAGCTCCACATCTTCCATCTCGCCAATGTCCTCCGGAAGCTCCACATCCTCAATCTCATCAAGATCCTCACTGGGAACTTCGATATCGCCGATCGGGACTTCAACATCGATCGCTGGTTCTTCAATCTTTTGAGCCGGTTCGATCGATTTCTCGATGGCTGCGGTTGGGGGTGTGCTTGCCGAGGGAAGCAGAATCGTGAAGAACAGCTTCACGAAAAAGACCTGGGAAGAGATGACAATCAGGGCAATTGTTGCAGTCAGAAAGGTATCCGACAGCCTTCTGCTCAAAACATTGGGCAAAATCAAGCGTATGATTGTCAAAATCACCTTCCAAATCCATTGAATAATCCGTTCGCTTAACTTGGGAGGCGGCTGTGGGGCAACAGGTTCGACAGTTTCGGTGGGTTGAGACGGTTCGGCAACCACTGGTGCTTCCGTGACGGGAGCAGGTTCTGGAATCGGTTGTGGCTGAGGATCTGTTTTCAGTTGCAATGCCACCTTCTCCAAAGCCTCAACTGTCGCTTGGCGAACGTCTGCTTCGGCGCTCGTTTCGAGTTGGGCGATCGAACCTTCGAGTTGGGCGATCGTGTCTCGCAGAAGTTGAAGAGTTTGAGCTTTGGCGGGCGATGAATTGGTGGCTGGGGAGTCAGATTTGGGGGACTCGGGCATGACTGAGCGTTCGGTGTCGATCGATGTATCAAATTTTACCCTGTTGGTCTACGGAGCATCGGGTATCGATGGCTTAGTTTTAGATTTCTTCGTTAGATTTCTGGGAACTGGGCTTCTCAACATTCTGCTTTCCCCGAAAATTACCGATAAATGGCTCGGAAATGACCCACATGCTTCCAAAGACTGGATGAGTCGATCGGTCGGCTCGTATTTTCAAAGGTCACCTGAAGGCTTAAACTAAAGGGTGCATCTTGTCCTCTAGAGAAAAAAAGTCTTGTTATCCGTGCCGAAAATCGTTCTTGCTGGTAATTGGAAAATGTTCAAAACCCAGGCCGACTCCCTGGCGTTCCTGGAGGGTTTCGTTCCCCATCTGGAAAAAACTCCCGAGGATCGAGAGGTGGTTCTGTGCGTTCCGTTTACCGATTTAGGATGTTCGAGCAAGAACTTGCACGGCAGTCGAGTTCGCCTGGGGGCGCAAAACGTTCACTGGGAAGATGCTGGTGCTTACACTGGGGAAATCTCGGGGGCGATGCTCGTGGAATTGGGCGTTCGATACGTTGTCATCGGACATAGCGAGCGCCGACAATACTTCGGTGAAACCGACGAAACGGTTAACTTGCGACTCAAAGCCGCTCAGAAGCACGGTTTAACTCCTATTCTCTGCGTGGGAGAAACCAAGGCTCAGCGGGATGCGGGAGAAACGGAATCCCACATTTTCAGCCAACTGGAAAAAGATTTAGTGGATGTCGATCAGACGAACCTGATTGTTGCCTACGAACCCATTTGGGCGATCGGAACGGGAGATACTTGCGATTCGGCCGAAGCCAACCGCGTCATTGGTTTGATTCGATCGAAGTTGAGCAATCCCGATGTCACCATTCAGTACGGCGGTTCCGTGAAACCGGGGAACATCGACGAAATCATGGCGCAACCCGAAATTAACGGTGCCCTCGTCGGCGGTGCGAGTTTGGAACCGGAAAGTTTCGCCCGGATTGTGAACTATCAAGCTTAAGTGCACAGCGCGATCGCGCACTGACTCGCGATTTGAGTCGGATGCGCGATCGAACCCCATTCTAAATAACGTCAGTTCGGGATCGGACAGTTACCGGCGAGGGTGGGGTGTAGGGTGTAAGGTTTAGGGTATGGGGAATCGAAAAGCATCATCGTCGATTCTGGTGAATCCGAATTTGAGTCTCCAATCGTTCACCTTCATCTCAAGGAGCTCGAACCTCTTTTTTCCATCCACCTCCTTTCGTGGAATTTCAGTCTCTCAGGGCATGACTGCGAGTCTGCTTAACCCACGCTTCACGTTAAATAACGATAATGTCACGTCGTTTGGCCAAATTTCTAGTGCAGCGCGGCAGAAATAAGTACGCAGTTCTCAACCGCCCAAAGCTATGCATAGTAGGCATTTTTAATTTTTATAGCGCTACGCAAATGTGTTAGGACATCTACAAAATCTACAAGCTATAAATAGCAAGGTTTTGACTGATAGCTGAATGCCGATCGCTGAATGCTTACTGCTATAGCGGTATTCAGTGAGGTTAGGACAGTCCGATCTCACAGAGCGTATATTCGATCTTTCTCCCCCAGCTTCCCCCGCTCCCACCGCGATTGCCTGCCCAGGGTCACTTGTGTCCTAACGCGACTGAATATGGCTATATAATGCGCGCATTTTTAATTCTGCGTAGCAGTACTAGATTCTGCTCTGACTCGAAGATTCGAGACGTACCAGTTCTAAAGTCCGATCGACGAGTTCGATCGCTCGTTCGGTTTCTCCGGCTTCGTGGAAAGCAAGCGCAACCGCACGCAGTGCCCTAACTTGAATTTCGATATCGTGGATGGTCTCGGCAACTTCGAGAGCTTGTTGCCCCTCTCCCACGATCGTTAAAGCAAAAACGATCCATTGCAATCTCTCATCGTGTTTTCCATCCTCTGCACGGGTTTGGGAAACTTCTAAAGCTCGATCGATTTCTCCAACTCTGGTTAAAGCCCATACAATCGAGTTTAACGTCGAAGAGCGCTCGGACTCTTGAGTAATGCTTTGGGAAACTTCTAAAGCTCGATCGATTTCTCCAACTCTGGTTAAAGCCCGGGCGATCGAACTGAACGCAAAAGAGCGGTTTCCCTCATCAGCAATGGTTTGGGATAGTTCCAGGGCTCGATCGATTTCTCCAGCATCAGCCCAAACCCACACGATCGATTTTAACGCCGAAAACCGAGCATTCTCATCAGTAATGGTTTGGGAAAGGTCTAAAGCTCCATCGACATCTCCAGCATCCGTTAACACACGGGCGATTGAAGCCAATACCCACGGTCTGCGGTCTTCGGGAACTGTTTGAGATAATTCCAGGGCTCGATCGAGATTTCCAGCTTTAGCGAAGGCTTCGATGATGGGTAGCGATGCAACAGATGGGATGCCCAAATCGTCCGCGGCTTGGGAGAGTAAGTCTAGAGCCTGCTGGGGGTTCCCTTGATTGGCTAAGATCTTCGCGATGTCCTGCAACGTCCGAGCTTTCTCGTCGAGGTCAACAATCGAATCGGTTACTTGCAAGGCTCGCTCGAGGTTACCGATGTGAGTATGAGCGGTGGCGAGGAAATTTAACATCCAGGCTTCGCGATTGGTATCCTCAAGCAGTTGAATCGCCTCGGATAAGCCTTGCATGTTTTCTGCTTGAACCAGAGCAAAAATTATTGATGGCAATATCCAAGCTTTCCGTTCGTCATCGGCAATCGTCTGAATCCGTTGCAGAGCTCGATCGATCTCTCCAGTTTCGGCTAAAGTATAGACGATCGAATTCATGACCCAGAATTGTGTTTCATCATCGGCAATGGTTTGAGAGACCTCTAGGGCTTGCTCGATTTCTCCAGCGCCGATTAAGGTAGAGGCGATCGAGTGCAATACCGAAGATAGATTGCCGATCTCGGCGGTTTCCTGCGCCACGTCTAGGGCTTTTTGAGTTTGCCCGATTTCGGCATAAGTGATGGCGATCTGCTCTAAAAGGTAAGCGCGCGTGGCAACATCAATTTCTGTTGGGACCTGAGTTTGGGCGACAGTCCGAGTCTGTGTGGTGGCGGAACCATCAGCCATTGGGGCGGAAATTGCTTTGCCATCGAACTGCGACGACGACAGTGTCAGGGCAATGGGTAACAAAATCGAGAGAGAAGCTTTCATTCGTCCAAAAATCACAAAATGGGAAGAGGTTCTTTATACTTCAAATCTATAGCGGTTGTCGCAAAGGTTAACCCCAGGTTGCAACCCTGACTGCTGTTTACATGTTTCCGACCCACTCTGTGTGGGGTCAATGTTTCTGCAAACTTCTATATTGTGTAATCTTGAGGATTCATGGCCGAGAAAAAGAGCGAGGCGATCGATTCGATAATCATCCGCATCCTCGAACCCAACGAAGCGACAGTACTCGATCGGGTTCTACCCGATGTATTTGATTTTGAGATCGACCCGAAGTCTCGTGCCGAATTTTTTGCCAACTCCAGGCATCATCTCGCCGTTGCCTTCGCGGGAGATTGGGTGGTAGGGATGGCTTCTGCACTGCATTACGTTCACCCGGATAAACCCAAGGAATTCTGGATAAACGAAGTTGGCGTCGCACCTGCCTATCAGCGTCGCGGTATCGGCAAGCAACTCCTGAATAAACTGTTCGATCGCGCGCGGGAACTCGGTTGTCGCGAGGCTTGGGTACTTACGGAAGAGGAAAACTCAGCCGCGCGGGGTTTGTATGCTGCCGTTGGCGGATCGGAGGAATCGGTGGTTTACGTCACCTTCGATCTCGAATCCGATTGAATCGCGATCGTTCCGTCTTCCCCAAAACCCAAACCCCAAACCCTACACCTCTTAACCTCGATTTTTCATTAACATCACATCGATAATTTTCAGAGCCGTTTCTTCGGAAAGCTTTAAAGCTGCATAGAGATCGTTCAAAAGGTTTTTTTCCTCCGAGGTGATTTCTCCATCGGCTAAAATCAAATCGGTCGTAATCACAAAAGCCGTCTCTCGCAGTTCGTCGGGTAACGTCGCAATAGCGGCATTCATCAGCGTTGCCGGACCTTGTCGCTTGATAGTACCTTGAAGGCGATCGAACATTTTGCGCATCACATCATCGGGATAGCTGCGGAACAACTTCATGCGATACAAAGACGTCATCAGACACTGCACCTCGGTATCGGCGGCGTAACCATCCGCCGCAATTGCGAGTAATGCGATCGCCGCAAACGCTTCTGCCGGTCCTAATGTGACTTCGGACGGTTCGTTAAGACCGCCAATTCGATCGAATAGTCCCATATTTCAATATCCGGAAATCATGAATTGTTTAAGCCCACGCTAGCATAGGCAATTCCAAGCATCGATCTGACTTCCTCGAGTTGGGAACGCGCCGCCAGTTCATCTCGTACCAGGGTATTTCTTTGGAAAAAGTTAAAGATTCGTACCAAACCTCGCTACAATGATAAAGGTTAAAGTCTGCGCTTCATTATCTCTGTAAAATTCAAGTTCCGTACAGCCTCGAACGATCGCCGACTTCAAACAGCGATTTCTCATCTCATCACTCTTTCAGAGAGCTGCTATCCAACGGAAGTTGTAATGGATAAAGTCCCTAATGGCGCTTCGAGAGATCCTACTTTAGCTCGTACGTTTAAAGGATTCCCAGGATTTGCTCCCCCTTCCTCCCCTGCTCAAGACTGCCCACCTGCACTGAAACCTGAAAAATATACCCTTGCAATGTCTCTACCCATCGTTGCCATTATCGGCCGTCCCAACGTCGGCAAATCCACCATCGTCAATCGCCTCGCTGGGGGTCGAGAAGCGATCGTAGACGATCTTCCCGGCGTCACCCGCGATCGCACCTATAAACAAGCCTTTTGGGGCGATCGAGAATTCCAAGTCGTCGATACCGGGGGTCTGGTGTTCGATGACGATACCGAATTTCTGCCCCTGATTCGCGAACAAGCCTTCGCGGCCCTCGCTGAAGCCAAAGCCGCTATTTTCGTCGTCGACGGACAAATGGGCCCAACCGCCGCCGACCAAGAGATTGCCAATTGGTTGCGCAGACAGGAAGTTCCCGTCCTGTTGGCAGTGAATAAGTGCGAGTCTCCAGACCAAGGATTGGCGCAAGCGGCGCTATTTTGGGAACTGGGGTTGGGGGAACCCTACCCCGTCTCCGGCATTCACGGTAGCGGTGTGGGCGACTTACTCGACGATCTGGTTCAACATGTACCCCCTGTTAGCGAACTCGAAGAAATCCCAGAAATTAAAGTGGCGATCGTCGGGCGACCTAACGTCGGTAAATCAAGCCTCCTCAACGCTTTTGTCGGTCAGCAGCGGGCGATCGTCTCTCCGATTTCCGGCACCACCCGCGACACCATCGATACCCTCGTCGAACGCAACGGTCAGTGCTACCGCATCGTTGATACGGCGGGGATTCGCAAGAAAAAGAACGTCAACTACGGTCCGGAATTCTTCAGCGTCAATCGGGCATTTAAAGCCATTCGCCGCGCCGACGTGGTGTTGATGGTGATTGATGCCATCGATGGGATTACCGAACAAGACCAAAAACTCGCCGGTCGGATTATCGATGAGGGCCGTGCTTGCGTGGTGGTGGTGAATAAGTGGGATGCGATCGAAAAAGATACCTACACCGTCTACGAGTACAAACAGCACGTCGCCGATAAACTCTACTATCTCGAATGGGCGGATATCGTCTACGTCAGCGCCCTCACCGGACAGCGAGTGACGAAAATTCTCGATTTAGTTAATACCGCAGCCGCCGAACACAGCCGCCGGGTGACCACTTCCGTGATTAACGAAGTCCTCGAAGATGCGGTGGCTTGGAAATCGCCCCCCACTAGCCGTCAAGGAAAGCAGGGAAAAATCTACTACGGCACCCAAGTGGCTTCCCAACCCCCAACCATCGCCCTATTTGTCAACGATCCCAAACGGATTGGGGATAACTATCGCCGTTATCTCGAACGCCAATTCCGAGAACAACTCGGTTTTCCGGGGACTCCCATTCGTCTGTTGTGGCGGGGTAAAAAAGCTCGCGATGTCCACCATACCGGGGCCAACCGCGCGATTCGGGTTTAATTGGGAATTGTCGATCTCGATATCCAATTAGCCACACCGATCGAAATAAATTTGAGCGACGCTATCCCAGGGATTTTGTTGCAAACATCCCTCGAACTGGAGTTTGGCATCCTCGATTCTGCCTCGTTCGTAGTCGATGAGTGCCATTTCAAACAGGATCTTCGTGTCGAGTTTGGCTTGTTTGCGATCGGGCGGATCGGCTTCAAACACCTCAAACACTCCCACTTTCTCGGCTTTCCCCCGAACTTGCACCCAAGCGATTAGGCGCAGGGCGTATTTTGTCGAGTCTTCGAGGCTGACAAAGGTATTGTGGGAAATTAAAAGTGGTGTTTTATAAACTTTTGTCAATTGTTCCAGGCGCGAACTGAGATTGACTGCATCGCCAATGACGGTGGTATCCATGCGAGTTTTACAGCCGACGGTTCCGAGCATCAAATTTCCCGTGTTGATACCAATGCCGATGTCGATGGGTTGGCGATCGGCTCGTTGTCGGGTTTTATTGTATTCTGCGAGATTCTTTAACATCGCGATCCCGGCCTTCACCGCCCGATCGGCACTGTCTTCAAAGAGTGCCATAATCGCATCGCCAATATATTTATCAATAAAGCCTTCATTTTCGATAATCGCCGGTTCCATCCGTCGGAGATAGCCATTAATAAACTTAAAGGTATCTTCTGGGCTCATTTGTTCGGAACGACTGGTAAAAGAGCGAATATCAGAAAACAACACTGATAATGTTTTGACCGTCGATTCTCCCAGTTGAATTTCGGCGATATTTTTGCGAGCGAGAGATTGAAGAAATTGACGGGGAACGAATCGAGAAAAAGCTTCGTTGAGTTGGCATAATTCTCGGGTATACTGTTCTCGTTCGGCTTCGGCGCGCTTGCGATCGCTAATATCCTGAAAGGCGGATACGGCCTGGAATATCCCATTGTTTTTATCCCGAATCGGCGTGGTCGAAACTTCTAAAGGAACGATTCGATCCGGGTGATGAATTTCGAGGTCCTCAGTATAAACGGTTTCCCCCGCTAAAGAACGGACGATCGGCAATTTATCTGTGGGATATAATTCATGGGTTCCGGCTTGATAAACCTGAAAATTTGTCGAGAGTTCCTCTATTTTTGTTTCAGGTAAATCCTCAAGCTTCAATAACTCTTTTGCTTTTTGATTGGCATAGGTCATTTTCCCGGTCGTATCGTGAACGGCTACCCCGATCGGCATGGCTTCTAAAATTTGAGTTAGGCGACGCTCGTTTTCTCGCAATCGAGCGTTTTGTTTTTCAAGTTTTTTGATATATTCATACTTTTTGAGCGCTTCTTGTATGGTTAAAATTAGATCGGTTACGTCCCAAGGTTTAGTCAAATAGCGGTAAAGATTGGCAGAGTTAACGGCATTCCCAACGGCGTCAACTTCTGCTTGTCCTGTCAGCATAATCTTTAAGATATTAGGATACTGAAGATGAATTTGACTTAAGAGCTCGTCTCCTTTGAGACCGGGCATCACTTGATCGGAAATGACAATCGCAATTTCAATCCCATCTTCATGCAGTTCTTCGATAATATCGAGAGCCTCTTCACCACTTTCAGCCGCTTCAATCTGATAATCGCCACCGAAGTGACGTTCTAACTCTTCAGCTAGGCTTTCTAACAGAAAGGGTTCGTCATCGACTAAAAGAATAGCCAGTTCGTTCATGCCAATTTGAGACCTGCGGTGATAATTTCGATCAGCTCTTCTTCTGTCCACGGTTTGTGGATACAGCAGTAAAGATTAGCTTCTCGTTTGGCTCGATCGATCGCGTCCTCATCCGCTTGTCCGGTTAACATAATCGTTGTAATATCTGGAAATTGCTGATGGACTCGAACTAAAAATTCATCTCCCCGCATTTCTGGCATCAACCAATCGGAAACAATCACCACGATCTGGATCCCTTCTTCATAGAGTTCATCGATAATTTCGAGTGCTTCTTCACCACTTTCTGCTGCTTCGTATAAAAAGCGATCTCTAAAATTACGACTAATTTGCTCCTGAAGGCTTTCAAGAATCATCCTTTCATCATCAACACATAAAATTGCGGCTTGAGTCATTTCTTTATGTAGATGGAATTAACAGGTCAGTTTCAGAGAGTTGTAGTCCAGTTTATGAGGATATCGGTTCATTTAAAATTCGCGCTCGAGCGCTATTATTTTCGATCGAAACCGCTCGCGAGAAAGCGATCCGTAGAATTCATCTACACTCGATCGATTCCCCAACTCCGAACTTACCGAATCGGAAGTGCGACGGTGAAGGTGGTTTGACCCGGTACCGATGCGAACGTAATGGTTCCCTGGTGTTTTTCGAGAATCTTGCGCACGATATCTAAACCTAAACCACTCCCTTCTCCAGCCGATTTGGTCGTAAAAAACGGCTGAAAAATTTTCTCTTGAATTTCTGAAGGAATGCCACAACCCGAATCGGTGAATGAGATCGAGATTTGGGCTTCTTGCTCGCTGACCCCAATCTCCAATTTTCCTTTGCCATCCATGGCTTGAATCCCATTGTGAATCAAGTTCGTCCACACTTGTACCAGTTCGTCCCCGTAGCCGGGAATTTCCGGTACGGTTTGATAGTGGCGAATCACCTCCACACCCTTCTTGAGATAATTATGATAGAGTTCCAACACCGTGTCGATGGTGTCGGTAATTTGCACGGGATGTTTTTCTCCACTGCTGTCGTAACGGGCATAGCTCTTGAGGGCAAACACGATTTTAGAAGCCCGTTCGACGGCGTTGCTGATATTTTGGCTGTTGCTCTGTAAGCGGGCGATATCGTAGGCAATTTGCACGATGGCTTCAGCGTGGGGGGTTTGCAGCAGCGACACTTGCTCTTCTACATCTGAGTGCAATCCCCCTTCGGTGAGCAGGTGAGCCAGTTGTTTGGCATTGTCAATTTCATGGGACTGAAGCTGTGCGGTTAGCGATCGCTTGATTTGCCGTTTTTCGCGAGTACTCAGGCGAGTTTGCGGACTCAGGGCCCGTTGCAAGAAATTGAAAAAGTCCCCTTGCTGTTGTCGGTCAAGTTGGGGCAAGAGTTGCGGCAGTTGAGACAGGGAAGCCTCTAAACCTTTATCGATGTTGCCGATAGCAGCACGAATTGCACCCAAAGGCGTATTAATTTCATGGGCGACCCCAGCGACAAGTTGCCCCAACGCTGCCATTTTTTCCGACTGAATTAACTCGTTTTGGGTGGCTTGGAGAGTATCGAGGGTATTTTTCAATTCCTGGGTGCGCGAGGCAACTTGATTTTCTAAGGTTTGGTTGTAGTCTTCGAGAATCTTCTGAGTTTGCTTGCGCTCGCTGATATCTTGAATCGCTGCAATCGCATAGGAAATCTGACCCGTCTCATCAAAAATTGGTGTGCTTGAAACTTCTAAGGGGATTATCTTATCCGATTGGTGAAGTTCTAAATCGTCAACCTTGACGGTTTCACCCGCAAGAGAACGGACAATCGGCAGTTGCTCGGTGGGGTAGAAATCCTGGGTTCCGGCACGATAAAATCGATCGACTTGGGCAGTTTGTTCGCTTTGAGCTTTGGGTGAAATGTTGCTGCCGAGTAACTGTTGTCCGGTTTGGTTGACATAGTGGAGTTGTCCGGCTTTCGTGTGGACGGCGACACCCACAGGCATCGCTTCTAGGTATTGAGTCAGCCGTCGTTCGCTTTCTTTAACCTCAGCATAGAGTTTGGCATTTGCAATCGCGATCGCCGCTTGCCCAGATAATAGTTGGAGAATTTCCAGTCTGTCTGGCGTAAAAGCTCCTACAGTGAGATTATTTTCCAAATAAATAATACCACTGAGTTGACCTTGATTAATGAGTGGCGCACATAAGATAGATTTGGTTTTATTTGTTTTGAGATAGGAATCATTCGTAAATTCACCCTGTCGGGAGACATCATTCTCAACAACGGTTTCTTGAGTATGGGTGACATAGTTAACAATTGATATCGGTAAGTTTTGGTGAATGGGAATTGACTGTAAAACCGTGACCCGATCGGTATTCACTTCTCCAGAGGCTTCAATGACCCATTCTCCGCCTCGGTCTAAAAGGAGAAAGCCTGTTTGCGCTCCGGCATTTTCGATCAGAATTTTCATTAAGTTGGCGAGTAATTTATCCAGGACAATTTCGCCGGCAATGGTTTGAGAGGCTTTCATGACAGTGGCGAAGTCCAAGGCATCACCTGACTGACTGTTACTGGTGTATCGAGTCGTTGTCGCGAATGTAGAAGTAATGGTTTTCGTCCCAGATGATTTAGATCGTAGCTGGGGGTATTTTGCTTCTAAGTCCTCGACTTTTGCTTTGGCTCCCCAGCGAGTATAAGCATAGTGCGCTTCTTTCATATAGGTTTGAGCGAACTTGTCCATACCGCGCTCTAGATAAAACTTGGCAGCTAATTCATAAGCCAAGGCTTCTTCTTGGACAAATTCGTTTTCGTTAGCTCCGGCAATGGCTTTTTCGTAAAACGCTTCAGCTTCTAGAATTTTTCCTAAGACTCGTGCTTTCTCTGCCTCGACGAGATGGAATTTATGCAAATGATTCATTGGGGCATGATGAGCCCATCGATGCATCTTTTCTTGATTCTGATTGACTCGATCGAGTAACTCTTCTTGCTCGAAGTTTGAAAGTTCGGCAAATACACCGAGATATGCCAGAGAAGCATAAAAATTGAACGGAGATTCAACAATCATTGCTTTGACTCCATCTAAATATTCCTCTGCGGCTCGGGCATTTTTGACGGCTTGCTGTTTTTCTCCAAACAGATAGCACAGCATCAGTTTATTGAGATAAAAGAAATGAAGTCGAGTTCGATCGTGATCGGGTAATGATATTTCCTCATTGAAAGCATCGCCAATTAAACGGACGGGATTTTCCGAACGCCCCAATAAATTCAGGACGGCTTGCCAAAATACTGCAGTCCAATTAAAAGGACTATCTCGCCTGATTTGAGCGATCGCATGACTATAAGTCGCCATTTGCTGTTCGAGTTCTGTCAGTTCGCGACCGATAAAATAGGAATGATTACAGACATAAATTGCACAATAGCCCGCAAATTCAAAATCTCCGGTTTCGATTCCGCTTTGATAGCCCTCAATGACAAAGGGAAGTGTTTCCTTAAAATGCTCTTTCCAATGTATGACGTGAGCCCCACAAATCTCGAAGACTTTAGATTTTACTTTCTGGGCATTTAATCGTTCTTGCAAATTTAAAGCGAGTTTACCAAACTGATAGCCAGATTCAAGATCTTGACCGATCCAACATAAATTGATGGCGTAACAAGAATAGCCAAATGCGGACCAGGTCGCATTGCCATATTGGATCGATAAGTTGACCTGCTGGCAAGCATTCAGCACAAAAAGTTCAGAATTCGCGATATAGGCAGCAGCCAAGGTACTCGCTAAAATAAACATTGCTGCCAGCGCTTCTGGAGAGGTCATTTCCGGTAGGTCGATCAACTCTTCAATTTCCCGTCCCTTCAACAGCGAAGTCGTTTCATTGAGTCCTTTTTCAATCTCTGACGGAGTCGGATTTTCCGGTAAACCAAACCCCAATTGCTCTAGAACGTTAAGACCAATTTTGAGCGATTCTCTGAGTTTTCCTTGCGACACAGCCGCTTGAATTTCTACATCATATACTTTTACTTTTTCGACAATCGTTTGGGCTGATTTTTTGACAATATCGGCTAATTCCTGCATTGTGGTAAAGTCACCACATAAGTAAGACGATTCTGCGGCTTCCTCATATAAAGATAAGGCTAGGTCATAAGAGTTTTGCCAACAATCTCTACCGATCAGTTCGCGTCCCACTTTAAAATATGTGACGGAGGCCTTATACGCTGTTGCTGATTTCGCTTTTTTGCCGGCTATCAAATTTAGCTTGGCAATTTTATCTCGTTCGGCTTGATGAGTCACCAGTTCAACACCGAGATTGAGATGATCGACTATTTCAAATATTTCTTCTGATAAAGCTTCGGACTCTGTATTCTGTAACAGTTGCCAACCAATCTTTAAATGAACGGCTGTTTTTTGCGATTCATCAATCAAGGCATATGCGGCTTGTTGCACTCGATCGTGGAGGAACTTATAATCTTGAATTAAAAGTTTTGGATCTAACTCCGATATTGGCAAGATTAAGCCGGATTGAATTGCTGTAACGAGGTCCGAAAAAACGTATTCTTTGGGTTTTTCACAAATAATCGAGATAGTAGTCAGATCGAAATAGGCTCCGATACAAGCTGCTAAACGTAAAACTTCTTGAGTCGATCCTGGCAGTTTCTTTAACTTACCAATCATTAATTCTACGACGTTATCTGTAATATCGAGTGCCTTAATCTTCGAAATATCCCACTCCCAGAATCCTTCTCGATCTCCCCCCTTAGTAAGGGGAGACTGAGGGGGGAGATCCTGACTCAGAGAAGACTGAGGGAAGTGAAATTCGATTAAGTTTTCAGAATGTAGCGTTTGGAGAAACTGATTCGCGAAGAAGGGATTGCCACCCGTTTTTTTCTTGACCAACTCTGCTAACGGTTTGACTTTATCTATGTCGCTATGTAATGTATCAGCAATGAGTTGACTAATAGACTCTAATGCTAACGGTGCTAAGGTAATAGAATTGACAATGACCCCTTGTTTTTGTAATCCTTCAAGGGTCATCATTAAAGGATGGGTCGGGCTAACTTCATTATCTCGATATGCCCCAATGAGAAATAAATATTTTGTTTCATTATCCGTCATCATCAGTTCGATTAACTTGAGCGTGGCGGAATCTGCCCACTGTAAATCATCCAGAAAAATAACTAAAGGATGCTCTTTTGTGCAAAATGCTTGGATGAACTGACTAAAGACACGATTAAAACGATTTTGCGATTCAGTTGGTCCTAACTCTGGTACCGGTGGCTGCTGACCGACAATCAGTTCGACTTCGGGAATAACATCAATAATGACCTGTCCATTACTACCCACTGCAGCTAACAGTTTTTGGCGCCATTGAGCAAGTTGCGCTTTACTTTCTGTTAACAGTTGCCGCATTAATCCCTTAAAGGCACTGACAATTGCTGAGTAGGGTATATTTCGTTGAAACTGGTCGAATTTTCCCTCGGTGAAATAGCCCCGCAGTCGAGTATTGGGTTTGTGGATTTCGGCAACCAATGCAGATTTCCCAATCCCGGAATAACCCGCGACGAGCATCATCTCAATTTGGGCTTGAGGATTGTCTGCAACTCTCTCAAAGGCTGCTAGTAATATTTCGACTTCAGCTTCACGTCCATAGAGTTTTTGGGGAACTTGAAACTTATCCGAAATATCGTGAGTCCCCAACGGAAACTTGGAAATTTTCCCTTTGCTCTGTAATTGATGGAGACATTCTTCTAAATCTGCTTTAATTCCCCAAGCACTTTGATACCGTTGCTCCGCCGTTTTCGCCATCAGTTTCATGACGATATCGGAAACCGCGTCTGGAATTTCTGCCCTTCCGTCTCCGACCTTCTGCTTTCGGCTTTCTTTCGGGGGTACGGGTTGTTTGGCAATATGACAATGCACTAATTCTAGGGCATCTGTTGTTTGAAAAGGTAGTTTTCCGGTTAGCAATTCGTATAAAGTTACACCCAGGGAGTAAAAATCCGTGCGATAATCCAAAGCTCGATTCATCCGTCCCGTTTGTTCTGGGGACATATAAGCTAATGTGCCTTCTAAAACATTGGGATTTTTGAGCGTCGGATTTTCACGGTTAAATTGGGTAGAAATGCCAAAGTCAATGATTTTCAGTTGTTCCGTTTCTGGGTTGAAGACGATATTGGCAGGGTTAATATCTTTGTGGATGATATTGTTGCTATGAATCTGTCCCAAAACCTCAGACGCTTGAATTGCAATTTTGAGGATTTTTTTCAGAGAAAAGTCATGACTTGAGTTTTGCTTAGTTGCGATCGACTGGGTTAAGGATAATGCACCAAAATCCTCTAGTATCATGACTAATGTTCTTTGGTATGGTTCTAATCCATAAGCATTCACGACGCCATCTAGATCTAAGTTGCGAGTAATTTCATATTCTTGTTTGTATCGAGTTAGTTCGGCAGGTGTGGGATAGTCTTCTTTGAGTACCTTGAGGATAACGGCTCGATTATCCGGGTTTCGGCTCGCTCGATAGACGATAGAATTAGCACTTTCGTAGATTTGTGTCAGAATCTTATATCCGGGAAATTTCATCATGAGTTAATAACGTGGTTAGCGGGTTTGATGTCTTTGTGGATGATGCACTGCCTTGCGAAAGGCTGCAAGGCTTCAGTCAGTTGACTGGCGATATCTAAAAAGCTGGCAGATAAAGGGTTTCACCTTGCTAGTGCCGCTACGCGGAATTAAAAATGCGCGCATTAAAAATTAAAAATGCCTACTGTACATAGCTTTACTGCGGTTGAGAACTAGGTCGTTATTTCTGCCGCACTGCACTAGTATCGAGGAAGAGACATTACCCCTTCGTCGGGCACCACCAGGATGAAACCATCACCGTGACGTTCGAGTGCCAGGGGTCGGACGATCTCCGGAGGATCTAGGTTGCACGAGATCGTATACTGGTTGCGAAACTCGACTAACTCGCTGCAGTTGGGATAGCGGTTTCGCAAGACTTTGAGGAAAATTGGTTGTGGAGTTATGGGTGCGATACCCCGGAAAACTTGGGTTCTGGAACCATCGTAGAGCGGTTCGGTAATTTGATAGTTCGCAATAATGGGAGATCGCTCGCTCATGGATAGATTGGGAGTTCGGGAGTTACAAACTAGCTGAGATCTCACCCCGATCGGTCGACAATCCTGTTGTTAAAATCGATGTAATTTGCAGACTTTCTAGAAATTTTAAACGCTGCCAATCAACAGGAACCTACGTCAGTTCTTCGTATTTGAGATTTAAATGAGCATAAGCTTTAGCGATCGCCAAACTTCTCTCGTCTCCAATACTCAACATTGCTCAACATTGTAGACGTAAATATATAATTGGGACATGAAAGACGATCGCATTGACTGGGTACGCCTGCAAAAAGCCCTCGCGGTGGAAGCCGAACGGGGGTTTCCCGATTTAATGGGTCGCCAGTATCGGTTTAGTGAATTTCTACACCTCAGTTTTAGCCAAATGCCCGTGGGGTTGGCAACGGTCGATCGTCGTCGGTGGCAGGAAATGGGGACGCGATTCGCCGGATATACCAATCTGCCCGAGTCGGAACGGCAGCATCTGGTTGCTGAGACGCGGCAGTTTTTATTGCAGATGCAGCGAGTGGTAGAGAGAAACATCCAAAATGCGATCGCCCCTGCCCCCAATCTCGCCCCAAATCTAGCCAAAACGCCACGCACTACGCCCCTCGTCGCCGATCGGGGCAATGTAGACCTCAACCAACCTCTGATTAAACTCGACGGCCTCAAACGCAGGGGAGAAGTCCTGGCGCGGTTGGGTTTGTATACCGTCAGCGACCTGCTGTACTACTACCCCCGCGACCACATCGACTACGCCCGCCAGGTTCCCATCAAAGAACTCAACCCCGGCGATACCGTTACCCTGATGGCCGAGGTGAAAAGCGCCCACTGCTACGGCAGCCCGAAAAACAAGCGGCTTTCCATCCTCCAACTGACCCTCAAAGACCACACCGGGCAGCTGAAAATTACTCGATTTTACGCCGGACATCGGTTCAGTTCCCCCAAATGGCAGCGCTACCAGAAGAGTCTTTACCCTCGGGGTGCGACGGTGGCGGTATCGGGATTGGTGAAGAAAAATAAGTATGGCGTTACGATCGATAATCCAGAAATTGAAGTTCTCGAAGGGGCATACGATTCCATCGGGTCTTTGAAAGTGGGGCGGGTGTTGCCAGTGTATTCCCTCACCGATGGCATCACCGTGGATTTAGTGCGGCGCGCCGTCATTGCCGCCCTACCGGCTGCCAACCAGATTCGCGAACCCTTCCCGGTGAAGTTACGGGAAAAATACGAATTGCTGGGGTTATCGGAGGCGATCGCCAACATTCATTTTCCCCCCGATCGCGACACGTTAGATAAAGCGCGGCGACGATTGGTATTTGACGAGTTTTTCTACCTGCAACTGGGGCTGCTGCGGCGACGGGCACAATTGCGATCGCAAGAAACCCTCGCCCCCCAAGGCAAGGCCACCGTTCTCGGGGCTGGGGGACAACTCATCGAAAAATTCCACCAGCAACTTCCGTTTAAATTCACTAACGCCCAACAGCGCGTCGCCAACGAGATTCTCGCCGATTTAGCCAAACCCGAACCGATGAATCGCCTGGTACAGGGGGATGTGGGGGCGGGAAAAACGGTAGTGGCCGTGGTGGCGATGCTGGCGGCGATCGAATCGGGGTATCAAGCCGCACTCATGGCCCCGACGGAAGTTCTGGCAGAACAGCACTATCACAAGCTGGTGAGTTGGCTGAACATGCTGCAAATCCCCGTGGAGTTACTCACCGGTTCCACGAAGGCGGCAAAACGCAGAGAAATCCACAGCCAACTGGAAACCGGAGAACTGCCGGTGTTGGTGGGAACCCACGCTTTGATTCAGGATGCGGTGCAGTTCCATCGTTTGGGCATCTCGGTGATTGACGAACAACACCGCTTCGGGGTTCACCAACGGGCAAAGTTGCAGCAAAAAGGGGCGAATGGGGTTTGTCACGTCCTCTCGATGACGGCAACGCCGATTCCCCGCACGTTGGCACTGACGCTGCATGGGGATTTGGATGTCAGCCAAATCGATGAGTTGCCCCCCGGACGGCAAGCGATTCAAACCAATGCCATGACGGGGAAAGAACGGCAAAAGGCCTACGATTTGATTCTGCGGGAGGTTGCCGGGGGTCGTCAGGCCTATGTGGTGCTGCCCTTGGTGGAAGAGTCGGAGAAGCTGGATTTAAAATCGGCCATTGAAGAATACGAACGGTTGCAAGAGTCGATCTTTCCCCAGTTTCAGGTGGGATTGCTCCACGGTCGCATGAGTTCGGCGCAAAAGGAAGAGGCGATCGAACAATTCCGCACCAATCAAACCCAAATTCTGGTTTCGACGACGGTGGTGGAAGTGGGGGTAGACGTGCCGAATGCGACGGTGATGTTGATTGAAAATGCCGAACGGTTTGGCTTGTCTCAGTTGCACCAATTGCGGGGACGGGTGGGTCGGGGGGCCGCTCGTTCTTTCTGCTTGCTGATGAGTCATTCCAAAGCCACCACCGACGCCAAGCAGCGATTGGAAGTCCTCGAACAGTCCCAGGATGGCTTCTTCATCGCCGAGATGGACATGCAGTTGCGCGGGCCGGGGGAGGTGTTGGGAACTCGGCAATCGGGGTTGCCGGATTTCGTGTTGGCGAGTTTGGTGGACGATCGCGAGGTGCTGATTCAGGCGCGCAATGCCGCAGAAAAAATTATCGATCGCGATCCGACGGTGAGTATCTTTCCTCGAATTCAAGCGGAATTGGACTGGCGGTTCGAGCGATTGTTGGGGGGGTCGATTTTGACGTGATACGATCGAGCTTTCATCCAAACTCCTGAGAAAATCGTTTGGGTTTCAAGCATTTTTAAGACTTTTTCCGAATCCCCCAATCGGAGGATCTTTTTTATCCCCCGATCGGAGGATTCCTTGAGTACGATGATGAGTTATCTTAGAAGTATCGACATAAGCCTGTGATTCCCCCATCCTACATAGATGGGGAATTTTTTTTGATTTTTTTCCCATTTTGGGAACGATAGCGCGCTAGCAAATGCCAGATCCTTTGTTACGATCTGTGAAAAATATCTTCAAATTTTTGAAGGTTGGCACTATGTTCTCAAAACAGCCCTCCATGCAGCAACATAAGTACATCAACCGGTTCCAAGACTTTCGTCTTTTGATGAGATTTGCAGCGATCGCTACAGCTGTGGGTCTTTCTGGAGCGGTTGCCGTTTCTGAAGTTTTCGCACTTCCCTTTCTACCGAGCGAACCCCCGCAAGAATCTCCGGAAGAAAAACCCCCCGAGGAAGTCGAACCCGTTGAAATCGAACCGATGGAAGTATTACCAAGGGAGATCGAACCAACGGAAGAATTTGATTTTCAAACCTTTGCCCAATGGTGCAACAGTCGAAATAACTTACCGAGCGAAACCCAAAAAACCATCGAAGTTTTACTTCAAAAAGCAGGAACGTCGAATTGCAGCCGGGCGGATGAAAAACTATCTGAAGTGACAGAACTCATGCTGTTTCGCCGTCAAATTTCCGACCTACGACCCCTCTCTTCTCTGACCAATTTAAGCGAACTCTGGCTCGATACAAACTATATTTCCGATCTCAGTCCCCTGGCCACTTTAACCAATCTCAAAAAACTGTGGCTGGAAAATAATAAAATTGCCGATATTACCCCCCTTTCAGGTTTAGGGGGTCTCACTCATCTGAGTTTGGAAAATAATCTCGTCTCCGACGTGCGATCGCTGTCGCGTTTAAGCAATCTCACGCGCCTCAACCTCAGCACCAACAACGTCTCGGAAATTGAGTCTCTCTCCACGCTTACATCCCTGACTTACCTGAACCTGCGCGGGAATCCGATCGTTCCGGAAGAAGAAGATGATGAGGAACCCTGTCCCATCGAACCGGAATCGGTTTGTCAGTATTGATTGATTTCTGGGGTGTGGGGTTTGGGGTGTGGGGTTTGGGGAACTAGAGAGTGTCGTCACTAGATCGAAGATCGATTGCCCTCCACCAGACTCACTCATTTCCAAACTGATGTTGTGGTAAGGCAACCGGATGCAATCTCACTTTTGCGATTGCCGCAACTTTTCCTGGGCGATGCTAATACACTGCTCTTGCTCGGGAAAGTGTGGATTGGCGCTCCGAAGTGTCTCGAACCACGACGGGAAAACTTCCGAATCGGGTTTGCCTAGGACTTCACCGGTTTGGGCTAAAAGACAATGGGTGTGGGGGCTGTCGATGGTAATCCGTTGGGCGAGTTGTTGGGCCTCTTGGAGATCGGTTTCGGCCAGATCGTATTGTTCTTGCTCGAAGCGCAACCATCCCCGATTTTTCAAACAGGAGACCCGAACGCCGTCGTGTTGGGCGCGATCCAAACATTGGCGAATCCCTGAGAAAGCTTCGTCGAAGTTATTTTCTAGGATTTGCAAGCGCGACGCTTGAGCGTACCCTTCCGCAAGTCCTCGCACGGCCGCACGGTAATATGCTTCGATCGCGCAGTTGCGATCGCCCATATCTTCACACAGCCAGCCGAGATTGTAGTGCGGTGGAGCAAATCGGAAATCGAGCACAGTGGCACTGCGATAGAACCATCGGGCGGCGAACAGCTCATCTTGTCGATGGTAGTATTTGGCGATATTATTCGCCCCGCGAGCGATTTGCGGTCCGAGGGAAAAATACCCTCCGAGTAATGCGATCGCACAAACAGCAGCGAGTTTATGCAGCTTCCAGGAGATTGAGGGAAATTGAACGAGTGTTGGCTTTTCCGATACCGGCCACACGAGGGGACTGACGGCCGGGTGGGTAAAAATCATCGGCATCCAACTCGCACAGGGAAAGGTACTCTCCAAAGAGAGAGATTTAGATGCAAGATCGTCGCTAAAATACTCCAGACTTTGAAGCTGTTCCCGGGCTTGGCGCACCGCAAAATGCAGCGACTCTCCTCGGGAGAAGGTTTGCAGAAAATCCCCTAAAAACTTGTGAGCAACGCGATCGGGAATCGGTTCGCGCATCACCACCAGTTGGGGAAGGTGCAATCCCAAGTTTTCCAGTTCTCCGAGGATTCCCAGTCCGTCGCAAGAGTTAAAAATCGCCAGCTGCAATCCTCTGTCGATGGCGCGGCGCAGGGCATTTTCCAAATCCCCCATTCTCAAGATGCGATTGCGAGCGATTTCGAGGGTACCCACATTCCCGCCATTGGTGGTGGCACTGTGGCCGGCGAAGAAGAAAATATCGACATCCTGATGCCAAAGCCGATGGCAAATCTCGGCACAGGTGGGTTCTTGCAGGAGTTCGAGTTTCGCGTTCGGGAGTTTTTGCAGTTCTTTGAGATCGGAGTCGAGTTGCAATCCACGAGCGCTTCCCAAAACCGCCAGAATCCTCATCGGACCTTTGCGAACCCGGCGACTGGTGGGGGGGTCGAACTGCGGGGTGCTCAACGCCAATTCCGCCTGGGGAAAGTCTTGCCAGAAATCCCACAAATGCCAGGGAAACTTCCGCAACTCGAAGTTATCGGTTTCCAGGAGAATCCGCACGGTGTCTTTGGGATTGAGGAAAGTTCTCAGTTTCCGTTCGATGGGGGCAAATCCTGGTGAAGTGAGCCATTCGTTGAAACGAAGGCGCATTCGATCGCAAATTTCCCGCAATCCCACTTCGGAAATGTTGGTGACTCCGGCACCATCGCTGGGAAATGTAATCCGCAACCGCCACCCCAAGCTGGCATAGAGCGCAACGTAAAGGGTCTGCCATTTTCTATAGAGGTCGAGCAATTCCGGTGCGGGGGGTAAGCTCGCCACCGTCTGGGTATGATAGGGTTGCTTTTCGCGTCCGATCGCGACGGTGACGTGGGAAAATCCTGCCTGTAAAGATCCCGAACCGAGCTGTAAAATCGCAACGTAATTGCTCTGGCTTTCCCGATTGTCCTGCTTCATTGCTTGCCACCTGCCCCGAAGTTCACACGATATCCCATATTAGATTGTAAAATCTTCCACTAGGGTAACGCGATCGAGGGCCAGTTGAATTTGGAATCGTTCCCCAGGATATCCCTGGAAAAAGGGCAATTGAATGTAGTTATCCAAACTGCGCGATCGCACGTTTTTGAGCGCCTCTCCCTCATCAGAGAGCAGGTTGAGTTCCAGGTTGGGGAACAAGTAAGTTTCGCCGGGGGTCGGATGTACTTGAGCGTGAATGCCCACTTGTCCGTCATCATCGGGAATGAGCTTGACGAGCAAGACGACAGACCGCTCTCCGAGTTCGACACCTAAATCGATCAGTTTAGCCGCCGAGGTGGCCTGCGGTTCTGACTTTCTCATTCCCCTCAAACTGGGAGTCAGTTCGAAGGTGTCCGTGGCAAATAGGGATTCGAGGGTTTGCCATCCCGACTCGAAAATGCGATCGAACCACTGGCTTAAAACCACCGTTCGCTCGGCTTGATTGAGGCAATCGATTAATTTTTCTAAGGGTTGCAATTGAGCCAGGGGTAGCTCGAAATTTTTCACCGTCCGCGCGAAGCCGAGTATTGCTGCTTGTTGCCGCGCCTCGTCAATTTCGACGACGACGTAGCCGAGGCGATCGTCGATCGCTTCTGGGGGCACCTCGCAAATACTCTCGTCGGGGGAAACGGTGCGGCATTCCAAACGACCTAATCCGGTGACGTTCAGATCGGCAATATCCGCTGCTAGGCGCAAAATCGGATTGCAAATCTCGCTACCGCGCAAATCGGTGTCGATTCCCATCAAGTGCAAGTAATCTCTGACGGCGAAAACCGCCAGGGTATTGAGGTAAATTTGCCGTGCGACGATCGGATCTTGGGATACGCTGGCAAACTGCTCGGCTCGTTGGCGGGATTTCGAGATGATTGGTAGCGTTAACGATTGTTTGTATCTTAATGCTGCTTCGATCATAGTGGGCTCTCTCTTCTCTATTCTAGATATCCCTGTTTTTCTCTAAATTTATGCGTATACCTGTGAGAATGCGATTGTGGTTAGGGTTTCTATATCGATCGACACGATCTTCTGTGACTCAATCTCGAATCGACCGATCGCAAACGATGCAGCGCACCAGAAATACCGGATTGGCTTTAAATTGATGAAAGCGATGTCTATTCGGAATTGTTGGTTTTTCATTCCCCGTCGCGGCAGTATTTCGATTGAAGTTAACCCTTATCTCAAGACCCTTTTTAGAGAATATGAGAATTCGATCGAATTGCGTTCGAACTTGTGTTGGAGAACCTTCCTACCTTTTTCCAACCTCAAGATTTGCACTCGCGAAGCCCTACAGATTTGCAAATTGTACTCACGTTCCGACTCGATAGCACTCAGCGCGATCGATGAATTTTCTGGGTGTTTTCACAATCGGGACAGCTGCACTCGCACCCATGCTGACGATCTTCGGAGCATCCCCCCAGCCTCTCCTCGCGGTCTCTCGATCGCTCATGAAGTTGTTACTATAAATATCCCCGATCTTCACCAAATTTTTTGAGACGAGGTAAACATTTTCGCTGATAAAAACAACTCAAGGTGGCAATCGGTAAATTGAGTTCTTGGGAAATTTCCTTCCAGGAACGTCTTGGAGGTAACCGCCTTAGAATGAGAACTTGGCAGTTGGCATGGGGATGACCTTTGATGTGGGTGTTGGATAATTCACCATCGGGATCGTTTTTGACCCATTCTTCTACGTCTTCTAAAATCGGTGGGGTTTGGGGGGGAGCAGAGGGTTCGGGAATATTGGGATCGTTGAAGCTAGTTTTAGATTGCCCGTTCTCCACTTTTAAGTCGTGCAGTCTCCGTTTGAGATAGTTATCGAGCCAGGTTGTCACCTGGCTGCGGTTGGGATCGTAGGGTGCGTTCGCTGTCGTGGCTTCGCAAAGATTGCGGCAAAAATACAGCCACATCTGTTGTTTGGCTTCTTCGTAGTAGGGTACGTTTTCTTTCCACAGTTTTCCCGAACGCTCAATGGCACGTACGAGTTGGGTTAAACCTCGCTGGCGTTCCGGACTGCGGGGAGAATACTGACAAGTTCGTTCGACCATTTTCTGCAAGGAATCTGACATAGACAGCAGTGGATTCTAGAATGAGAAGCGTTTGTGGATTACCTCTATGACTTCTTGAACAACAACTCAATCGAGGGCAACCCATATAAACTTCCTATTTTAGTTATCAGCTGGTTTCGAGAAAAATATGCAAATTCACGGCGCGATCGCCCGTGAGTGTCTCTGGACGGATCGAAGATTTTAGAGGGCATCATGTAAACTTTCGTAAATCTCTCAAAAATCCTGCATAATTTCTGCGCGATCGACTGATGTCTTTATGGCTACTGATAAGTACACCGTCCCGATCGGTGCGCGTTTGTACGCTGCCTGGGTTTGTGCAAACGCGAGGAAGTCTTGGGGATGACCCAAGCAGATGGCTTCTAGAGTGTTGTGCGATCGTACCTGGTCTCTAACTAAAGGACGATCGCGCTTTTTTTTGCGTCCGGCTTTTTGCCGAGATCGCCGTACCTCTCCCATTGGTGTAACATACTTACTCTATAGCATTTCTTGAATAGATGAGGTCTGGACGAGCCCCGGCGAATCCCCCTAGTGCCGCTACGCGGAATTAAAAATGCAAAATGCAAAATTAAAAATTAAAAATTCCGAGTCTACATAGCTTTCAGGAGTTGAGAGCTGGTCAGTCATTTCTGCCGTGCTGCACTAGTTTGAGGGAACTTGAGATGTCGATTGGAATTTAGCTCGGTTACTTAAACGTTTGGATTCAGAAAATTTAATGTAGACCAAAAACAGATAATAGATCGATTCTATCTTAAATCGAAGAATAAAACTGTTTATAAAATACTCAAAAATATATAAGTTAATCAACATTTTAACTATTTTTTTTGAAGATTTTAAAGGTCGGGATAATCAAATTATTTCAAGCAAAAAAATCTAAATTTAGTCAGTTCGATGTAAGAACTGAGAAATCTCCTCCAAACACAGACTCGAAAATCATTCATTCGAGACTCAACCCAAATTAAACAACCCGGAGTGCTTCATACTTTTCGGAAATCTGGCATTATTAAAAACTGTTTCCATCCACCGATCGAGAGGACTTAAAAATGACCGCTCCCCTGACAGGTTTAAATTCCACCATTTTGGATGAGGTAACCCCGAAGATGTGGGTGGTCTGCGAAGAGATTGTCGGCCCGGTGGTGGCACTTGTGGAAGTGGATTCCTTTGAAGATGCGATCGCCCTCCCTCCCCCAGCAAAAGGATAAGCGCTTGGGAGTTTTCAAAATCGATCGTCCGGATTTCAGAAGATGAACCTTCAACTCGAAAGCCAGCACTTACACTTGCGTTTAGCCCGTCAAGAGGATATTTTGGCCATCATCGGCTATTACACCAAAAATCGAGGCTATCTTGCCCCCTTTGAACCGAAAAAAAGCCCCGCATTTTACACGCTCACCCATTGGACAATAGAGGTGGAAGCCCGGATCGAAGAATTTGCCACGGATCGATCGCTCAAACTCTTTTTGTTTGAGAAAGATGTTTGGGAGAAAGAGAATTCAGAGGCGATCGTTGGGACGCTCAACTTTACCAATTTTATCCGAGGGGCGTTTCAATCTTGCACCGTCGGTTACAGCGTTGCCGAAGCCAAGCAGGGACGGGGTTACATGAAAGAAGCCATGACTGTTGCCATCGATTACGTTTTCCAGGAGTTGAACTTGCATCGCATCATGGCTGCCTATCTTCCCCACAACCAACGCAGCGGCAGATTGCTCAAAAGTTTGGGTTTCGTCGTTGAAGGTTACGCCCGCGATTACATCAGAATCGACGATCGCTGGCAAGACCACATCCTCACCAGCCTCATTCATCCCAATTGGCAACCGGAGTTTTAGGCAGTGCGGAATTCGCAATTCGGAGTATTATCGATCGTCTTCCAATCCCCCATCTCCACCTCTCCAAGTCTTCCCAGCACCCCATCCATTTTCAGGGGGAAAACACGATCGATATAATTACCCACCATCGCCAACCCAAAACACCCCAACAGGTAACATCCTTGCCCGATCTTCGCGTCCGAAAAATTCTCGATCGCGCTCGAGTCGTTACCTCTGTCTCCCACACCCAAGGCGATCGCAATCGAAGTGTCCGCGCCTAAAGTCGCGACGGCTATACTTGTGGGATGTGGCAAGGCAGCCATTCGCTGTCTGTCGGCTTTTGGCGATCGATGGCGAGCAAATTCAAGTCCCATTGCAAATTCTTGGGGAAGTCTAGAGGAAACTTAAACTCCCCTCGATCGGGTATAGTCCAAAATTGTCCCAAACGTTGTCAATTTAGACTCGAAAACCCATGACACTTCCTGCTAAAATCGAGAGCCTCTATACCGATGGGGCTTGTAGTAACAACCCAGGCATGGGGGGTTGGGGTGTACTCGCCTGCTACAGCGACGGTTCGGTGTGCGAACTCGGAGATGCCGAACCCGACACGACCAATAACCGCATGGAGATGCAAGCTGCGATCGCGGCTTTGCAGCTGTTCGCCAAATCCGAGCAATCCGATTCGGTGACCCTGTATACGGATAGTGAGTACCTAAAAAAAGGCATTACCCAATGGATTCGAGGCTGGAAAAAGAAAAACTGGAAAACGGCGGCGGGAAAACCCGTTTTGAATCGAGATTTGTGGGAAACCCTCGATACTCTCAACTCGCCCCAAGTTCGCTGGGAGTACGTTCGAGGCCATGCGGGGAACCCAGGCAACGAACGCTGTGACGAGATTGCCCGCAGCTTTGCCCAAGGTCAAATTCCCACACTGCGACAAACCGCCAAACCAACCCGAAACCGGTCAACGATCGACAGCCCTCCAAGCAAAACGGTACAATCGACATCTATACCTACTAACCTTTCTACCTTTGATTCTGCGATGACTGACGTGACTATCCCTATGAATGACAGCGCCCTTGACAACTTTGCCCGCACTTCCAAGGTGGGGCAACTGCGCGATCTCATTGACAGTTTGCGAATTGCGGATGAAATTGCCGATAAAGGCTATCTCATTAGCAGTTCGGAACTGGCCGATTTGATTAACGTGAATGCGAGTGCAGTCACCAGTCGAGGCGACCACTGGGTTTGGCGGAACTGGGTTGTTTCGCGAGTGCGACGCGAAGGCAATCAAATTCTGTGGCAATTAGAACGAGTTGATTAATCTCAAACGTTAAGATTCAATTAACCCCCTCAGCTTTGATTTGTCCAAGTTGAGGGGGATTTGTTTTTTATAGCACTACGCAAATTAGTTAGGACATTTATAAATCCTGAAACTATCTGAGAGTCTACTGTTCCCCGTTCCCCGTTCCCTGTTCCCGCTTCGCGTAGCGCTATACAACGCTCGTTCGGGATGAAGCAGTATAGCAGTTGCCACTGTAGATGCGGACAATGCCGAACAATTATGTCATTAACCCGTGCTCTTTCCCCCCCGGCCTCCCCTGCCCCCAAAGCCCCCCTTACAGTCCCCAAAATCGTCTGGGATTGTGGCTGGGGCGAATCCTCTGCCCGATTTTAGCACCGGGTCAAACTCAACAAATTTTTGCCAACACTCGCCACGGCAGGGAACTGGGGAAACGGGCAAAGTTTTTGTTGGGATACCGGTTTGCGCAATGGTGGGAAAAGCTTCTGACGGAGGTGCGAGTTTCGTTCGGTTTGCCGGCTGTTTGCGACTTGCGCGCTCCCGATCTCGGGTGAGGGATATCGAACATCCGCCGTTCGTTAGCCATGGGTTATCGTTCATTTTCGGATGATTGGTGTGTCTAAGTCGCGCCTCAACTCACAACTGTTCCCCCACGCCCGACATCTCCCAACTCAAAAGCTGAGTCCGATCGCTGAATGTCTATCCTGAAGCTTTAACGGTGACGATGTACCACATATTTTCGGGAAAGGTTTTCTTGTTCAAAAATACTTCCTCTAGGTCGTTAAGTTGTAAAGTGTCAATCTCGGCAAACCCTTTCTCTTTTAACCACCGTTCCATCTCATCGGCATACATTCCAAAACGATAAGGTTCGCCAATTTTTTCTAATTGCTCGATATTTGTATTAATTCCGGGAATGCGATCGTTTTTGAACGTCATCAACGGCGAACAACAATCAAATACGAATACCGACCCCGGAGTCATTTGACGTTTAATAGAGTCGAGGGTAGTGGAAATACTTTCTCGCTCTAAATAGTAGCTCACGCCTTGCCAAACATAAATAGTCGGCACTCGATCGTCAAAGCCATATTCATCAAGGCGGTTGAGACTATCTCGATTGAGATCGAGAGGAACGAGCGATAAACCTCGGGGCATAACGCTCAATTTAGAACTTAAATATCTCTGTTTATCCTCAATCGTATCGGGGAGATCGATTTCAAAGGTTTGAACGGAATTTTCTTGAATTTTATCCAGCCTAAAAAATCTCGTATCGTAACCCGCACCGAGTAAAATTAGTTGTTTGCATCCGGATTCAATTGCGGCTTCAATTGCTCGATCGCCGTGCTTTTCCCTCAAAACAACATACCAGTAAACTAGAAATTCAAATTGCTCTTTCTCATTTTTCGGTTGAATGAGTGAATCGGGAAATTTATTTTTCACGGATTCGATTTCGGAGCGCTCGAAGAACCAACTGATGTATGGATCTGTAAAAAGTACGGACTGTTGGAATTGATGAATGAGCTTCAGAAATGCAGTACCTTTATTTGTTGATTTTTTCCATTCGATCGCCATTTTATTGTTCCGCTTCAGAGCACAAGATTAATTCAACGTTGAACTCATTTTCCCAATCCTCATTGGCATAGAGGAACTCACCAGTTTCAAACCATTAGAACCTCCCCAAGCCTTGGTTAAGCGAGGACGAATGAGTTCGATGGGATTGCTATGGCGATCGATGATAAATCGTTGGGTAGCCGACCAAGTTTCTAAATAGCCGAATACTCGATCGAGAGACCACATTGCTTCCATGTTAAATTGGGGCGGGTCTATTTCTTCAAAGGGAAAATTAATCGAGCGATACTCTTCTTCAATCATTTGTCGCTCCGGCGGCCAGTATTCTCCGACGATTCGATCGTAATATTCTTCAATAATTGGGTCTATATCTTCAGAAATCGACAGCAGTTTGTAACACCAAACAACCAATAATCCATTAGGTTTTAGGACTCGGTGGGCTTCTGTATAAAATCGATCTCGATCGAACCAATGTAACGCTTGAGCGACGGTAATTAAATCGAGAGAACCCGTTTCAATCGTCGTTTTTTCAGCCGATTCGATGCGATAGTAAATCTGGGGGTGCGTGGCGGCATTTTCAATTTGAGACGCACTTGCATCGGTGGCAATAATAGTCTGAAAATACGGCACCATACTCATTGCGACTTGTCCGTTACCCGTGGCACAATCCCAAACGCGATCGCGTCGGTAACATAAGGAAGCAAGATACTCGAATAAGGCTTTGGGATATCGGGGGCGATAGGTCGAATAAGCCGCAGCTTGTTGGGAAAAATAATCTTTAAAGGTCATTTGCGGTTAGGGAATAAAAATCGTCAAGGATGAATAGATGATTCTCATCAAACCCGATCGAGAGAATATAGATTGCGGGCAAAACTCGAGGTTTTAGCTGGCACGATCCAAAATTTGCACGTCACAAATTTGAAGAGAATCGCGAGAACGGGTTGCTCGGGAATCGAGAGGAAAAGTGTCCAAGTTTGTCAGAAACAAAATCATAGCTGCTTGCTATCTCTGACTTTAAAGCCAGGAATAAATCTAGAGATAATTTTTTAATTTTTAATTTCTTATTTTGCCGGGAGATTGAGGTAATAATGGTATCCTAATGCTGAAACTTCATGCCGCTCGTCTCGATCGATTCCCAATGCTCGATATTCCCCAACAGTTAGCTGCCGAACTGTCCCTCAAACTCGCCCAAATCGAAAGTGCCCTGTCTCTATTCGCGGAAGGGGCAACGATTCCGTTTATCGCCCGCTACCGCAAAGAACGCACCGGGAACATGACGGAGGTAGAATTGCGGCAACTGAGCGATCGCTTCACCTATTTGACGGAGTTAGAAGAACGCAAGGCGACTATCTTACAGGCGATCGCCGATGCGGGGAAACTCACTGACAAGTTGCAAGCCCAAATCGAAGCCTGTTCCCAAAAAACGGAACTCGAAGATCTCTATCTACCCTATCGCCCCAAACGCCGAACCCGCGCCACTGCCGCCCGAGAAAAGGGACTCGAACCCCTCGCCGAATGGATTGCCTCCCACAACCACAAGCAGGGGAAAAACCTGTCGCTCATGCCAGAAGCCGAAAAATATGCAGATGCCGAAAAGGGCGTCAAAACTGCTGCGGAAGCCCTCAAAGGGGCGGCGGATATCATTGCCGAAGCGGTGGCGGAAAATCCCCAATCTCGATCGTATTTGCGAGATTATTTGATGAAATCTGGGGCGTTTACCGCCAAAATCAAATCCGATTATCCCGAAGGAACGACGAAATTCGAGATGTATCGGGACTATCAAATCCCCGTTAAAGCCATCGCCCCCCACAACGTTTTGGCATTACTGCGGGGGGAAAAGGAAGGCATCCTGGATATGAATTTGGTCTTCGATGAAGATCGGGTGTTGGGGTATCTCGAACAACGGGAAATTCGCACCCCCGCGCGGGAAGTGCGCCGATTTTACCAAGATGCGATCGCCGATGCCTTCAAGCGATTGATGAAACCCTCCATTGTCAATGGGGCGATCGGGGATAAGAAAGCTCAAGCGGATGTGGAATCCATCGAAACCTTTGAAGCCAACCTGCGAGACTTGCTGCTATCTGCCCCGGCGGGGATGAAGCCGACGCTGGGCGTCGATCCGGGTTTTCGTACGGGCTGTAAGGTGGCTGCCATTGCTGCGACAGGGCAGTTTTTGGAATATCAGGCGATTTTCCCCCACCAGGGAGAACGGCGGCGAGAAGAGGCAGCGCGCACTCTGAAAACCCTGATCGAACGCCACGGTATCGAGTTGATTGCCATCGGTAACGGAACGGCAAGTCGGGAAACAGAGCGCTTCGTTGCCGATGTCCTCAAAACCTTTGCCAAACCGCCGATTAAAGTGATGGTCAACGAGTCGGGGGCTTCGATTTATTCGGCAAGTTCCGTGGCGATCGCCGAATTTCCCGATTTAGATATTACCGTACGCGGGGCTATTAGTATCGCCCGTCGGTTGCAAGACCCCCTGGCGGAATTGGTGAAAATCGATCCCAAATCCATCGGCGTGGGGCAATACCAGCACGATGTCGACCAAAAGTTACTGAAAAAGAAGCTCGATGAAACCGTCGAAAGTTGCGTGAACTACGTGGGAGTGGATTTGAATACGGCATCGAAGGAGTTACTGACGTTTGTGTCGGGTATTACGCCGTCGATTGCCAATAATATCGTCGCCTACCGTCACGACAACGGAGCATTTCAAAATCGCCAGCAGTTGCTGAAGGTGGCGAAGTTGGGTAAGAAAGCGTTTGAGTTGTGCGCGGGTTTTTTGCGGATTCGATCGGGGGATAACCCGTTAGATAATACGGCGGTGCATCCGGAAAGTTACGGCGTGGTGAAGTCCATTTCCAAGGATTTGAACCTGCCGCTCACGGAGATGACTCGGGTTGCCGATCGGCTCAAAACGATGGATTGGCAGTCCTATTTAACGGAAACCGTGGGTGAGTTAACCCTCACAGATATCATCCAAGAATTGGAAAAACCCGGACGCGATCCTCGCGAGCAATTTACCTACGCTAGTTTCAAGGATGGGGTGAATGAAATTGGCGATTTGCGGGTGGGAATGGAACTTGAAGGGGTGGTGACCAACGTGGCGAATTTCGGCGCATTTGTGGATGTTGGGGTGCATCAGGATGGATTGGTGCATATTTCCCAAATGGCCGATCGATTTGTGGAAGATCCCAAACAAATTGTCAAAGTCGGACAGGTGGTGAAGGTGCGGGTTTTGGAAGTGAAGGAAAAGTTGAAACGGATTAGTTTGTCGATGAAAGCCGTTGGGAAGTGATTAGACCCCTGGAGGAAAAGGGTTAAGGGTTAAGGGGGAAAGGGGGAATAAATTCATGACTGAACCATAGATATTGATTTTATTTTTTATTTTCGCGCCTATGTCTATTTAAGTAATCAGCATTGACCGGTAGTGTGTTCGCGTGCGCGTGCACCTGAGGGCAAACATCTTGCTCGCATCATATTTTGGTGAAGTCACTGACGTTAATCGAATTTCAAACTTGCATTGGAGAGGATATCGAACGCTAAATTCGAGCCACACTCGCTTTAGTCAGGGCTGGTACAATCCCCTCACAAGCTAACTTTCCACCATATAAATTCCGAGCGACAGGTCCCACCCGCAAGGCAGCGAACGGCCCCATAACCAACAGCTCGCATCCGGGCCAGCGGAGGTGTTCGTCCAGAATGGGCAAGCCGTTCACCGTTTCAACGGGGTGCTTGGATAATACATCCGGCAGTAGGGGATGGACATCGATATCTAAAGCCGTACCCGTTGCTAGCCAAATGCGGTGAATGGGTCGAGTCTCGATACACTGATGGACGGCATGGTTATCGCAGCCAACTTGCCAGGCATCTCCTTTCCAGCGAGCGTCCACCACCTGAGTGCGATCGTAAAATGTCACTAGCCCCTGGCGCGATTGTCGTCGCAGTTGAGTCATCATCATCGGAGTCAAAGAGCCGCCGTTACGAGCTTGCTGCACCATACTCCAGCGGGCGTGCAGATCGGGTTCGGCATGAAAGCCTTTGAGATATTTGGGTCCGAGCCAACCTGGGTCGGTATCGAACAGCTTTTCTTGAAAGGTGCGTCGCGCCATCATCAAGACCTTTGCACCCCGTTTTACCGCCCCCACCGCCAAATGCCCGCTGGTTAAACCGCTGCCGATGATGAGAACGTTTTCCCCCGAAAGGGAGGTTAAAGACGGTAACTTGACCTGACTCGCATGACACAAGCGTTCGGCTGGATAACCGGTCGCCACCCGCTGCACCCAATCGGGAATCTGAGGGCGACCGCCACCGGTTGCCAAGACCACTCGCCGCGCCAGAATCGTCTCGCCCGTATTTAACGTCAGCCGAAATCGGGAGGGTTTTTTCTGCAAGGGTTCGAGTCGGGTCACTTGCGCTCGCACAATACGATCGTGCAATTGCCAGCGGTGGACGAGGGCATTGCAGAACTCTTGAAACAGTCGAGTTCCAGGACGGTCGTAGGGGGGATGAAGTTCTCGAGCGCGCCCTTGGGCAAAGCTTCTCAGAGCATGAGGGTTCGGGTCGGGATGGTGGACGGCCGGCGATCGCAACTGGTCTATTTCGAGATCGGCAAACTGCTGATGCCACTGGGTCATCCACGTGCCGCTCGGATCGAACACCTGAATGCGATCGCGCAGCTTTTTCTTCTTTTGCAGGATGTGGGTCACCAGGGTCAGCGCTTGAGGACCTGCCCCAATGATGGCGATATCCGCGTGCAATTTTGTCATCAGCGTCAGTATGGATTCCTCGGGTGGAATGGGAATATTATAATAATGATTATCGTTCTTGTTTAAGAATTTAACGATCGCTGCGATCTCCCCCCTTACCGGACACGATCTTCTCGAGTTCAGCAGAATGCGAATGTCTGGGGTTAGACTGGACAAAGCCGCTCCGTAAGCGGCTGTGACCCCAATTCAGGACCGACAATGGAATCTAAAATTGTCTGGCAATACGGTAGTAGCAATCCCGAAAACGGGAATTATTTAGACGAGCTCCGCCAATGGTGGAGCGAGCTCAACAATCGAGAGATTTCTTGGCAGCAGCGTATCTTACCTCCAAGTGGCGATGTGGGGGAACTCGACTGGGAAACCCAGCGATTTGACGAAGTGTTTGCCCCCAAGGCACCAGAAATTCGAGGAATTACTCTCTACTGGCGCAAATCCGAATCGGAGGACGAAGGTAGCGTGACCGCCTCAAAACTGGTTCTCGATCGGCTAGATTCATCCTTATACGTCTATCCCAAGTCTCAACCCCAAGTCGTCTTGCGGGTTAAACCCAAACAGATCGCCTATCGAACCTTAGACCTCAACGATCCGACGATCGCCTGCTTTGCCGATGGCGAGACGTCCCAATTAATTTTCCGAGACGAACTTCGACAGATCGAGGTTCGAGTTTCTCTAACCCCCGAAGCGATCGATCGTTTAAAAAACCGGCTCCCGTAGCTGAGTCGATCGCCGGTTCGATCGCCTATGATTGGGAAAGTTTAGGAACTTCCCAATTTGGGAAACATCGTTACGTAACGTACGCCATCGAGCGTACCCATGAGTGTCAAGCTGGTGGGGAGTCTGTCCCCGCATATTGGAATAATCGCACGGGTCAAATCCATGCATCGTTTGCGCCGCATCGAGATCGTCTCGATCGGCACTTGGGGTCCATTGAGCAGATTACGATAGTGGGTGCAGTACCACTCATCAAATAAAAGAGAGTTGAGGATGGAAACTGCCAAGAAAGGATTGGTATTGATTGTTGATGACAATCCAATCAATACAAGACTGCTATTCAAGTTTTTAACGAAAGCGGGATTGACAGTATCATCTGCTGCCGATGGGTTCAGTGCAATCGAGCAAGTCAAAACATCACCTCCGGATTTAATTTTATTAGATGTGATGATGCCCGGAATTGATGGGTTTGAAACCTGTCAGCGCTTAAAAGCATCGCCACAGATGCGAGAGATTCCCGTCATATTTATGACCGCACTTACAGATACCGCTCATAAAGTTAAAGCCTTCGAACTCGGGGCCGTCGATTATATTAGCAAACCGTTTCAAAAAGAGGAGATACTCGCCCGAATTAACATTCATTTAGAGATGCGGATTTTAACTCGGAAGATGGCCGCACAAAATCTCTTACTGCAACAGTCGCAAAAAGATTTAGAACGGCGCGTTGAAGAGAGAACTGCCGAACTCGTCCAAACGGTCGAGCACTTACAAAAAACACAAATGCAATTGATTCAAAGTGAGAAAATGTCTTCTTTGGGTCAACTTGTTGCCGGGGTTGCTCACGAAATTAACAACCCCGTTAATTTTATTTGTGGCAACCTCGTTCATGCCGGTCAGTACGTTCACAACCTGCTGGATTTAATCCACCTATACCAGCACCAATTTTCCGAACTTCCGGTCGAAATCCAGGAGAAAGTGGAGGAAATCGATCTCGAATTCGTCCAGGAAGACCTACCCAAACTCTTTTGTTCGATGCAAGTGGGAACCGATCGCATTCGTAACATCGTTCGATCGCTGCGGATGTTCTCGCGCCTCGACGAAGCCGAACAAAAACTTGCCGATCTGCATGAAGGTTTAGAAAGTACCTTAATCGTCTTGGGAAGTCGTTTAAAAGCCCAAGTCGATCGCGCCGCGATTGAAGTGATTCGAGATTACGGGGAGTTACCTTTAGTCGAGTGCTATCCCGGACAGATTAATCAAGTCTTTATTAACATACTTTCGAACGCGATTGACGCTCTCGAAGAATCAATGGCAGCTTGGAGTCAACCCGATCGTTACGTACCGACGATCTCGATTCGGACGAAGTTTAAACCCAGTTGCAACGCGAACTGCGATGCAACTGAACCCTCCTGTGGTTCTCTAATTGTCGAGATCGCCGATAATGGACTGGGGATACCCGAAGAAATTCAGAAGTGTATCTTCGATCCGTTCTTTACTACGAAACCCGTAGGGAAAGGGACGGGGTTGGGGATGTCGATTAGCTACTCGATCGTGGTAGAACAACACCAAGGTAAGTTAATCTGTAATTCAGTACCGGGTAAAGGAACGGAGTTTGTCATCGAGATTCCAGTTGCCTGAATTTCTCGGAAGCATCCGATCTCCTGCGGGAGGGATTTTCCTCAGTCGAGAGCGCCAAACTATCCCAGCGCGCGAACGAGCATCGGGTCGATTGAAGCGCGAAGTCACTCAATGTTAGCAGGTGTAGCCGTCCATGACAGATGAAACCCTCGATCGATCCACGATCTTAATTGTGGATGATAATCCAACCAACCTGGAAGTACTCTCCGGCGTGATGGTCGATTCGGGGTGGGAAATTTTAGTAGCACTCGATGGTGAAAGCGCGATCGAGCAAATGGAATACGCCCGACCCGACCTGGTAATTCTCGATGTAATGATGCCGGGAATTGATGGGTTTGAAACCTGTTATCGGATTAAGTCTAATGCCGCTTTACAGGATATCCCAATTATTTTTATGACCGCACTTTCGGATACGAGAGATAAAGTCAAAGGGTTTTCCTTAGGGGCGATCGATTACATTACCAAACCCTTTCAGACGGAAGAAGTACTCGCTCGAGTGAAAACCCATTTACAAATTCGCGAGCTGACCCAACAATTACAAACGCAAAATCAGAAACTCGTGCGAGAAGTAGAAGAGCGCATGAGTGCTCAGTCGGCTCTAGAAAAATTAACGAAAGAGTTAGAGCTTCGCGTTCGAGAACGCACTTCTAAACTGTCTCAGTCGGAGCATCAACTCCGACTGAAAACGAAAGAGCTTGAAGAATCCCTCCACCATTTAAAGCACACTCAATCTCAGTTAGTTCAAGCCGAAAAAATTTCGAGTTTGGGTCAACTGGTAGCAGGCATTGCCCACGAAGTGAATAATCCCGTTGGATTTATATCGGGAAATTTAGATTACGCGAGGGAGTATATCGACCACCTTTTAGGTTTGGTGGATTTATATCAAGAAAAATTTCCCAAGCCCCCTCCAGAAATTGAAGATGAAATTGAAGATATCGATCTAGAATTTCTCACGGAAGACTTACCGAAGCTTATTGAATCGATGAAAGTGGGGACGGAAAGAATTCAGGGAATTATGTTGTCCCTCAGAACCTTTACTCGCATCGATAAAGAGGAAAAACAGCTCACGGATCTTCACGAAGGGATTGACAGCACCCTCATGATTCTCCAGCATCGCCTCAAAGCGAATAAAGATCGTCCGGCGATTCAAGCGATCAAAGACTACGGAAATTTACCCTTGGTTCGATGCTACGGCGGACAGCTCAACCAAGTGTTTATGAACTTGCTCGCCAATGCCATCGATGCTTTAGACGAATCGAATCAGGGATTGACATACGCCCAACTTGAAGAAAATCCGAATCTCCTGCGAGTGAAAACCGATACGATCGACGATCGAGTTGTGGTTGAAATTTCCGATAATGGAACGGGGATTCCCGAAGAGGTTCGTCAAAATATTTTCAGCGCTTTTTTTACCACCAAACCCGCCGGCAAAGGAACGGGACTGGGATTATCGATCTCTTACCAAATCGTGACGGAAAAACACGGTGGAACTTTAGAGTGCCAGTCTCAGGCAGGAGTTGGCACGACCTTTAGAATTGAAATTCCCAATCCCACGGAACCTTAGCCCGAGTGAATAGACTTCTGGAGGAAAAGGGAAAAGGGTTAAGGGGGAAAGGGTTAAAAAATTTATGAATTCGGTATCTAAATTGATTTTATTTTTGATTTCTGGAGATATCTAATAGATGATACGGAATTTATTGATTCTGTACCCCTTTCTCCCTTCCCCTTTCTCCCTTTTCCACCTCCAGGTCTAATCCACTTGCGCGCCGTGGTAGAGCCATCGCTCGTGTTTATCGTCCCAGACGAGTTGAATTTCGAGGGATAACGGGCTGATATTTCCAGTCTTCATATGGTAATTCAGTTGGGTTCGCACTCGGGCATCGTTGCGCTCGACTTCAATGGGTTCGATTTGTGCGACTTCCACAAAATCCACGGAATCCCACCACTGCGAATAGTCTGAGAAACCGTCGGGATGCAAGTCGCTATTGTTTTGTAGGGATTTGGAGAGCATTCCCCAGGCCGTTCGGTATCGATCGCCGTTCAGGGTGTCGTAGTAGCTGCGAATCGTATCCTCTGGCGAGGGGCGCTCTTCTGGGGCCTCGGCTTTCGGTGCGGGTTCGACTTGGGGGCCGATGGCCTCTAGCGCCGTGAGTTGGTTGGCAGGCAAGGCGGCATCGGTACTCGCCAGGGCGCAGTAAGCATCGGGATTCTTCTGTCCGTAGCTTTTGAGGGAAATGGCACAACTGGAGCGATCGTCAAAGGTGGCTGCATACACTTGGGTGTAGGGTTTTCCCGATAAGTTGGCATAGTCGGGAATCCAAAAGAGTCCCGCCCCTTGGTATCCATTGGCTTTGAGCTGTTGGAGTTGTTTGCGGGCGCGATTGGCTTCTCCAAAGGCGGAGTCGGCCAAAAAGTAGAAGGATACCGTCGGCGGTGTCTCGATTTCCACGGGTTCGGGTTCCGGTGCGGGGGGTTCGGGTTCCGGTGCGGGGGGATCCGGTTCCGGTGCGGGGGGTTCCGGTT
>NZ_JBRJXU010000103.1:0-42899 GCF_057467645.1 Zarconia sp. | reverse complement strand
ATCGGAAACCGTCTAGAACTGAAGAGTTACTCGAGTAAACACACTAAATATGGTAATTAAAAAACGAGCGATTTTCTAAATAATTCACCAATAGAGAATGGAAAATGCTTATGGGATATAAACATTGCTCGGCGATCGGAAACCGTCTAGAACTGAAGAGTTACTCGAGTAAACACACTAAATATGGTAATTAAAAAACGAGCGATTTTCTAAATAATTCACCCATGGGGAACATTTAATTGAATAATTCTCCTCTCCCTTGTATCCCCCCTCTCCCTTGTCTCCGGAGGGCGAAGCGCGTTAGCGCAGTCATGCGTGAGGGCTATAGCATTTGGATATGTTCGGTATCGTTTCACTCATAATTAATCGCGCGGGATGCGCGCGCCCCTAAACCCTAAAGCCCTTGTCTCCCCTACTCCCAAAGCCCTTAGCGCAATCCCATCTGCACTCGCCACAAACCGGCGTAAACTCCCCCTTGGTTGAGTAATTCTTCGTGGGTTCCGGCCTCAACGAGTTTGCCTCGTTCCATGACGTAAATACGATCGGCGTTGCGGACGGTGGAGAGACGATGGGCGATCGCAATGGTGGTGCGGTTTTGGGTGATACGTTCGAGGGAGCGTTGGATGGCGGCTTCGGTTTCGTTATCGACGGCGGAGGTGGCTTCGTCCAAAATGAGGATGGGCGGATTTTTGAGCACTGCTCGCGCGATCGCTAATCTTTGTCGCTGTCCCCCGGAAAGCTTCTGTCCTCGTTCCCCGACGATGGTATCGTAGCCCTGGGGCAATTGCATGATGAAGTCGTGGGCTTCGGCAACGGTTGCAGCCCAGACAATTTTGGGGAGGGTGGCATCAAAGCTGCCGTAGCCGATATTTTCGGCGACGGTGCCGTGAAAGAGGAAGACATCCTGACTCACGAGTCCGATCGCCCGCCGCAAGTCCTGGAATTGTAAATCCTGCAATTCGACGCCATCGAGGGTAATCCTGCCCGATCGGACTTCGTAAAATCGCAGCAGGAGTTTGACGATCGTGCTTTTGCCCGAACCGGTGGAACCGACGATGGCAACGGTTTTTCCGGTCGGGATATGCAGCGAGAGGTTGGAAATGACCGGTTGGCGATCGCGATAGGCAAAGGTCACATCTTCAATTTTTATCTCCCCGTTCACGGCTTCTAGGGGTAGGGGTTTGTCACCGGGATGAATGGCGATCGGGGTATCGAGCAATCTGAGTACTCGTCGAGTTGAGGCGATCGCCCGTTGGTATTCGTCGAGGGTTTGTCCCAATCGCGTCAGAGGCCACAGCAAACGTTGGGTGAGGAATACCAACACGCTGTAGGTTCCCACTGCCAGGGTGCCGTTGACTGCCCCCAAACCGCCAAAGACTAGGGTGGCAGTAAAACCGAGCAAGATAATGATGCGAATGAGGGGGACAAATGCCGCACTCAGGGCGATCGCCCGTTCGTTGCTGCGGCGATAGGCGTTACTTTCGGCTTCGATGCGTCGGGCTTCGTAGTGTTCGGCGGTAAAGCTTTTAATGGTGGTGATTCCCGAGAGGTTGTTGGCCAGTTGCCCGTTGAGCAAACTGACTTTTTCTCGCACGTCAGCGTACCGGGGGGCGAGGCTGCGTTGAAAGGCGATCGATCCCCAGAGAATGAAGGGCATGGGCAACATCGCCATCCACGCAACGCCGGGGGCGAGGAGAAAGAAGGTGCCGCCTACGGTAACGATTGTGGTGGCGACTTGAATCACTTCATTGGCACCCCCATCGAGAAACCGTTCCAACTGATTGATATCGTCGCTCAAAACTGACATCAAACCGCCGGTACTGCGGTCTTCAAAATAGGCGAGTTCGAGTTCTTGTAAGTGGCGGTAGGCATCGAGGCGCAAGTCGTGTTGGATGGTTTGGGCGAGGTTGCGCCAAAGTCGTTGGTAGGCGTATTCAAAAACCGATTCGAGTCCCCAAATGATGAAGCTTAAAAGGGCCAAAATTAGCAGTTGTCCGAAGACGTCGCGTACTCCAAGTTGGGCGATGAGGGAATCTTGTTTTTGAACGACCACATCCACCGCCGCACCGATTAAAGCCGGGGGTGCGAGGTCGAAGATTTTATTGAGAATGGAGCAAGCGGTTGCCTGCCACATTTGTGTTTGGTACTGATTGCCGTAGGCAAACAACCGTTTGAAGGGATGGACGGATTGACGCTGAGTCATGAGAAATTTAGAGGGAAAAATTTGGAGGGAGATACCCAAGCCGGGTATAAGAGGAATAATAGATAATGAATAACTCAAAGTGAATTGATCTGAGTTATTAACGATTGAAGAATGAGATGTCATAATAGCAATTAACGTTTAAGAATCGGGTTAGGGTGCAAAAAATTATCGGTGTGTTGTACCTGGGAACCCTGTCATGAAACTTGCGCGCCAAGATAGCGATCGACACCAACAACGAGGAGACGTTTCCCTACAAGCATTCTTCAATCTTTCCCTGGATTTGTTATGCGTTCGCAGTGCAAAGGGCTATTTTATCGAACTGAACTCTATGTGGACGAAAACCTTGGGCTGGACGTTGGCAGAGTTGAAATCTCGTCCTTGGATCGAATTCGTCCATCCGGGGGATGTGGATATGACGGAGGAAATGGAGGATGCCTGTTTGGCGGCGAGTCCTCAAGACCGTCCCATTCGGTATAAAAATCGCTATCGCTGCCGAGATGGTGGCTATCGCTGGCTGGAGTGGCGGTTATCGGCGTACGAGGATGGTTTCAGTTACGGGATTGCGGAGGATGTTACCGAACGCAGCTGGCACGGTAGCGGGGCCGATCGCACGAAAATCCAGGAAGCGGTGAGGTTGCGCGATCGCGCTTTGGCTGCCAGCAGCGTCGGGATTGTGATTGCCGATGCCAGATTGCCGGATATGCCGCTGATTTACGTCAATCCCGCCTTTGAGAGGATTACCGGATATCCTCCTACGGAAGTGTTGGGTTATAACTGCCGATTTTTGCAGGGGAAGAAAACAAATCAAGCAGATGTCGATATTCTGCGAAAGGCAATTCATCTCGGGGAAGATTGTACGGTGACGTTGCTCAATTATCGTAAAGATGGAACGCCTTTTTGGAACGAACTGGCGATTTCTCCCATTTACGACGATCGAGATCGCCTGACCCATTTTATCGGCGTGCAATCGGATGTCAGCGATCGCATTCGCGCCGAAAAAGCCCTGCGTTTGGAGAAAAATAAATCGGAAGGGTTACTCCTCAATATTCTCCCAAAAAGTATCGCGGCAAAACTCAAAAAAGACCCCAGTTGCATTGCCGAAAATTTTGAAAATGTGACGATTTTATTTGCGGATATTGTTGGCTTTACTCCCCTGTCTACGCGATTAAAACCATTTGAATTGGTACAAGTTCTCAATCAAATTTTCTCGAAGTTCGATCGACTCGCCCAAAAATACGGCGTGGAGAAAATTAAAACCATTGGCGATGCCTATATGGTGGCCGGAGGATTGCCGATTCCTTCGCCCAATCATGCCGAGGCGATCGCCCAGATGGCATTAGATATGCAAGAGGCGATTTCCCAGTTTCAAAAAGAAGTGGGCGAACCGTTTCAAATTCGGATCGGTATCAATACGGGGTCGGTGGTTGCCGGGGTGATTGGTATTAAAAAGTTTATCTACGATTTATGGGGAGATGCGGTGAATGTCGCCTCTCGGATGGAATCGTCAGGTCTGCCGGGAAAGATTCAAGTGAGTCGGGAAACTTACGCGGTTTTAAAAGATAAATATCAGTTTGAATGTCGCGGTGAAATTGAGGTGAAGGGGAAAGGTCAAATGATGACCTATTGGTTAGTCGATCGTTGCGATTTTTTTTAATTTTAAAATCTCAGTATTGTCGGTTTTAAATTATTTAATAATATTCAACCTAAGTTGCAGAAAATTATATTCGTAAACAGATAGCCGTATTCAGTCGGGTTAGCCTGGATTATTCATGATAACCTTCTCAAAACAGCTGAAAGCCTTCAGTATCAGTCGATAGACCCGTTTTGTCTCCACCACGGTGGGCGATCGAGCTACAATTCCCGAATTCATTGACTGTTCAGGGTTTTAGGCATTCACGATCGGCGTCGTGAATAATCCAGGTTAGGACAATAGTGCGAGCATCTTGCTCGGGTTTCCAACGATACGATTGTTGGAAGTGTCCTAACCACAGTGAATACCGCTATATATTTTTTCGGCTTATATTGTTGATGCGATGAGAGCTTTCAAAGTGTTGTGTCTTCCTCCGAAGTAATACTGACGCGATCTTACGGGTGTGAAGGGATGACGTCTCAGGCAATACTGCTAGTAACTTCGGCGGTGGCGGCATTTTCAATCGAGGAGGAGTTACCCTCACCAACTCTACCGTTTCGCACAATTGGGCTGACGACAGGGGTGGTGGTATTAACAGTCAAGGAGATGTAACCCTCACTAACTCTACGGTCTCGGGAAATTCCGCTGAAAACGGAGGCGGCATTGCCAGTTTTGGCACGATCGCTTTGACTTCCGCACTGGAGATGGCAATGACACCATTGCCGACTTTACCGATGGGGTAGATGTTATCGGTCTAATTGATGGATTGACCTTTGCAGATTTAACGATTGCTCAAGTGGGTAGCGATACCCAGATTTCCGCCACGGGATTGGTGGTGACGTTGCAAGGGGTGAATGCTGGAGCGATCGATTCTACGGATTTCGCTGTGGTGTAATCCTCAATAGCGCGGGCTGCTATCAAGTTTTATGCCTTCTTCTGAAGTGATATAGCGCTACGCGCTTAGGTTAGGACGTTCAGAAAAATGACCCACTACCCAGAGGGGAAGACGGAGATGATGGTGTCCTAAGGTATGTGCGTAGTGCTATACTGACGAAATTTTACTGAGGCGATGGGTCACACTGCAAGGCTAGAACGGAAGAGAGGGTCTGCATCCCAATCTGCGCGGATGGCGATCGATTTTCATCGAGTGACAACTCCCAATTCACGCCTGAGATGAATTAAATGCGACCCTGACCTGATGAGGATTCCAGGTGCTACCCAAATCCAGCGACTTCTGAATTTGAACGAATTTGCCTCACTCTAGCATCTACTTCATTCGACGTAATTCGAGAAATTTTATCGCAGCATTATAAACTTATGGCGATCGTTACCGTTACCAGTCTCGACGACAACATCACCGCCGGAGATGGTGTCATTACCCTCCGCGAAGCCATTAATTCTCTCAACACCAACGACGCTGCTGGCAACACCGACTTTGATGGGATTATCTTCGACAACACCAACGACGAAATTCAGTTCGATGCTACCGTCTTTTCCGGAGCGCAGACCATTACCCTGGCAGGAACGCAACTGAACATCACCGAGGATCTGATCGTCGCGGGGACGGGGCAAACTAACTTATTCATCGATGCCAACAATACCAGTCGAGTGTTGAACATCACGGCGAATAATGTCCGCCTTCAAGATGTCACCCTTCAGAATGGTAACGCCAACGGGACTGGGGGCGGAATTCTATTTTCTAGCACGGGGACGCTAACCCTCGACAATGCAACGGTGACCAATAGCACCGCCAACAACAAAGGGGGTGGGATTTGGAGTTCTGCTGGCAATTTGGTACTCATCGACAGCACCGTCTCCGGTAACACCACGACCACTCATCAAGACTGGGGCGCGGGGATTTATAACAACACAGGCGATATTACCTTGACAAGGAGTACCGTTTCCGGAAACTCAGCCTTGGGCGGCAATATTTTTGGCGGTGGGATTTTAAGCTTTCGCGGCGATTTAACCCTGACCGACAGCACCGTTTCTAATAATTACATCGCGGGCAGTGGTTTAGACGGTGGTGCTGGTATTACCCATGGGTTTGGAATCCTGACGATTACCAACAGCACGATATCGGGAAATGTGCAGAACCAAGGACGTGGAGGAGCAGGCATCAGAAATTATGGTAATGCAACTCTAATCAATAGCACCGTTTCCGGGAATGATGCCCGCAGCGGGAGTGGGGGCGGAATCAATAATCGACAGGGTACGATGACGATTGTCAATAGCACGATCGCCAACAATACGACCCAGGGATATGGGGGCGGTGTTCGTCGTGATGGCGGCACCGTTACCATCTCGAATTCGATCGTTGCCAACAACACTGCCAACGGCAGTGGCAATGACATTAGTGGAGATTTGAATACCGTTCAATATAGTCTGATTACAGACGCTGCTGGTGCCACGATCGCGAATGACACCAACAACCTCACAGGAGTCGATCCCCAACTTCTTCCCCTTGCCGATAATGGTGGTCTCACCCAAACCCATGCCCTCCAATCCGGTTCTCCCGCCATTGATACCGGGAACAATGGCGACGTGCCGAGGGACACCACTACCGACCAGCGCAGCACCGATTTCTCCCGCATTTTCAACACGAATGTTGACATCGGCGCTTTCGAGGTTCAACCCAACATCAACATTCAGGGGAACGGCATCTCCATTATCTCGGGAGATACCACCCCCGACACGGCAGACGATACCAACTTCGGCAGTGCTGATTTGACGAGCGGCACCGTTGTCAAAACGTTTACGATCAAAAATACTGGCGACCTCGACTTAACCCTATCCGACACCCCGTTCGTCAACATTACCGGAACCCATGCCGCTGACTTCAGCGTTACTGTCGTTCCCATCTCCTCTATTCCTTCTGGAAACACCACCTCATTCTCCATTACCTTCAATCCCTCCGCCTTTGGTCTCCGTACCGCCACCCTCACCATCGCCAACGACGATGGTGACGAAAACCCCTACACTTTCGACATCCAAGGCACGGGAATCGATGCCGCTGCCCCCACCTTAATGAGTATCGCCCGCAACACCCCAGCGACCAACCCCACCGACGCCGATACCTTAGTCTTCCGCGCCACTTTCAACGAAAACGTCCGAAATGTAGACAGCACTGATTTTGTGGTGGATGGTGGCACCACCGCTACCATCACCGATGTCACCCCAGTCAACGCCCCAGTCAACGCCTCTGTGTACGACATCACCGTGTCCGGAGGCGACTTAGCCGACTTCAACGGGACGGTGGGACTCAACCTCGCCAGAAGGCAAAATATTGCCGACTTAGCGAACTTAGTGGGCAAGGCTCTACCGAGGAGCGAACCGAGTACCGACGAAATCTATACCGTTGAAAATACCCCGATCGCGCCACCTCCCACCGAACCGGAAAATTCCCCCGCAACTCTGAGTACCATACCCGAATCCACGCAGGATCTGACACTGGAACTCGCAATGGAACTCATGCTAGAACCGATCGCACCGGAACCCTTGCCCGATGTCCGCCTCATCCTCGACCAATTGGTAATTCGCCTTCCGGATTTCCCCACCACTGGTATATGCGGCAATGACGGTGATGGCAGCGACGATCTTCTCCTGGGAGATGAAAATGCCAATGCCTTGTGCGGATTAGCTGGCGACGACATTATCGCTGGATTTGGAGAAGTAGACCGCCTCGATGGCAACCATGGCAACGATGTGATTTTTGGCAATACTGGAACGGACACCATTGATGGCGGTGTTGGAGATGACCTCATCTTTGCCGGTCAAGATGACGATCTTGCCATTGGCGGTGAGGGCATCGATCTGATGGTGGGAGATTTCGGCAACGACACTCTCGATGGGAATGCTGGAAATGATGTTGTGTTCGGCAATGCTGGGGCAGATGTTCTCGACGGCGACGATGGCGATGACATGCTGTTCGGCGGTCGGGATAACGATATCGTCATCGGTGGTGCGGGTAATGACGTAGTGAGGGGAAATTTGGAAGATGACCTCCTCATTGGCGGTGCGGGAGGCGATCGCTTTGACTTCCGTTTTGGCGATGGTATCGACATCATTGCTGACTTTACCGATGGGGTGGATATTATCGGTTTGCTCGATGGATTGACCTTTGCCGATTTAACGATCGCTCAGGTGGGGAACGATACCCAGATGACTGCCACGGGATTAGTGGTGACGTTGCAGAATGTGAATGTTGGGGCGATCGATTCTACTGATTTCGCCGTTTTGTAAGTCACATTCTTATTAGGATCGGGGTGGGTGGGAAAATTATAAGAGAAACTCGAGAAAATTTGAGAGAATCGATGCAAATTCCTTATCTAAGAAAAACTCGTGCATCGTCGTTGGATTTTTTCAGTTTTTCGAGGGAGTTTTTGCAGAACACTCTTGAGTTGACCTGAAGCATATTGCTGAAATCGGGAGAAAACCGGAGATATTTCGGAGCAAAATTCGATCGCTTTTCTCTCTTACCCTCAGATTTGCCTAAATATAGCTTAATATCGCGAATTTTGCGACTCGAAAAAAGAAGACTCCGGGAAAATCTATAAAACTAGACATACCTTCCCCCTCCCCAGAAAATTTTAGGGCGTTTTTACTCTATCACCAAAAGTGAAGCTGGGAAAACGATAAGGGAAAATTGAGAAACGCGACTGCGATCGAACCACCCGTACCGCAGTTGCCATTAAAACAGACTTAAAATTCAGATGAAAACGATCGTCATTACCGGTAGCAGCCGGGGTTTGGGATACGGACTCGCCGAAGCCTTTCTCGAGCGCGGCTGTCGCGTTGCCATCTGCGGACGTACGGCGGATACCCTGGAGGCAGCAGAACGCAAACTCAGCGCCAAATTCAATGACGATCGCATTTTGGCTTTTGCCGGTGACGTTCGTAACTTCGAGGACGTAGAACGATTGTGGGAAGGCGCGATCGAGCGTTTCGGCAATATCGAGATTTGGATTAACAACGCCGGCATTGCCAACCCTCGCCTGCCGGTGTGGGAACAAACCCCCGATCGCATTTCGGGCGTCGTGGAAACCAACCTCATCGGTACGATGTACGGGGCAAAAGTCGCAATTTCCCGAATGCTCCAACAAGGGTACGGCGCAGTCTACAATCTCGAAGGGGCGGGTAGTGGCGGCGACAAAATCCGGTACTTGACCCTCTACGGCACCACCAAATACGGCATCCGCTACCTCACCGAATCCCTGGTGCGAGAAACCCGAGACACCCCAATTCTCGTCGGGGCAATCAGTCCGGGCATCGTCGTTACCGAGTTGCTCCGCGGGCAGTACGATTTTACTGACGAAGCGCAAGTACTCGACTGGGAACGGACGAAACGACTGTTGAACCTGTTGGCTGATCGAGTGGAAACCGTTGCCCCGTGGTTAGTCGATCGCATTCTCGCCAATACCAAATCCGGCGTTCGCATCGCGTGGCTGACTCCCTCAAAAGCGATCGGGCGTTTGCTCGTTTCCCCCTTTCGTCAGCGGGACGTCTTTGACGTGAATTCGGGTTGAGTTGCAGGCGGTCATCCCCACTCTGGGTGAGATTTGAGAGTCATATCAGATCCGGGTAATTCATATAACGTCAGTTTTGGATAAGCCCAAAGCCTGATGCTACCGTGACCCAGAAATCGGCAAAAACCCGATCGCGTTGTTGAAGCATTGAAAATTTAACTCTTAACCAACATTCAAGTTGGGTACAATACCTGGTAGGGGAGGAAAATGCTCCATTCCCTATTCCCCATTCCCCATTCCCCACCCTTGCCAGAAACTTCTTATCCAAAATGAATTTTTATTCGAGGACGTAATCGGTGAGGGGCAGATTGCTGACAGTGCGCTGCAATCCCACCAGAGATCGGTTATAGCTAATAATTGCATCGAGGAGGTTATCCTCCGCGCGGGTTAAATCCGTTTCCGAGTCGATCACCTCCGTCTGGGTTCCCACACCCGCTTGGAAGCGCAATCGAGCCAATTCTAGGGCTTCTTCGGCTTGTTCGAGGGCTTTTTGAGCGGTTTGAATGCTCTCGAAGTTTGCATCTAAATCCGAATAGAACTGTTCGACGCTAAAACGAATCTGGTTGCGCTGTTCGGCAAACTGATTTTCGGCAATTTCGGCGTTAATTTCCTGCTGGCGAGCGGCGGCCCTGGCAGCGCCGCCATCGAACAGTCGCCAGGTTCCTTGCAACTGAATAGAGGTTCCGTCTGCAAACCCAGTATCTTCATCTAAATCGTTGAGGATGTTGTAGTTGGCACTCACGCTGACTTGCGGTCCAATTTGCGACAGGGCCGCTCGTCGTTGCTGTTCGCTAATATCCCGTTGTAGTAATTGCTGTTCGAGTTCGGCTCGATTTTTAATGGCCGCAACGATGGTTTGTTCTAGGGATAACTCCCACAATCCCGCCACTTCTACCGGGTCGGCGGCGACTAGATTGACTTGCTGGTCGATGTTGAGCACTTGCACCAACTGTCGTTGAGCAATGCGTTGGTCGCTCAAGCTGCCGGTTAAATCTTGCTCGGCGTTGGCTAAGTTCACCTCGGCCCGCAGCACGTCGAACTGAGTTCCCACCCCCGCGCGTTCCAGGGCTTCCGCGTCTTCCAAGCTTTTTTCGGCGTTGGTGACGGCAGCTTCGTTAATGCGCACGTTACCGTCTGCTTCCTGCAAATCGTAGTAGGCCGTGGCGACATCTAAGCGAATCTCTTCGCTAATGCGTTCGACTTCTAGTTCATCTTGGCGAAGCTGTAGTTCAGCCGTGGTAATTTGAGCGCCGCGCAGACCGGAGGTGAAGATATTGTAGGTGATGCCGATTTGACCGGAGAGGTTGGTAGAAACGGGATTCAAGAATCCTTGTTCGTCGATATCTTCTCTGATTTCCTCTTCACTTCGGGTCTCGAGCGGGTTATCCAATGAGTTGTTCACCGATCGATCGATCGAAAGTTCTGTACTCGCCGAATCCGTCCGAGCCAAGCCCAGTTGCAGGTCGATATTGGGATATAAATCGGCTTGGGCTTCCCGCAAGTTTTCGTGAGAGCGATCGAGTTCGAGAATCGATCGCTCTAACTCTAGGTTATTTTGCCGCGCCAGTTCTAAGGCTTCTTCGAGGGTAATCGCCTCGGTGGTGACGATTTCGACTTCGCTGGGTCGCGTGGGAAAGAGTAAAGGATTGGGACTGGGATTGAGAAACGCCGGCGGAACAGTGATGGTCTGAGCGGTGTCGGCCTCTTCTTCGGTGAGGGGAGTTAAGCCCGACTGTTGGGCTTCAATCAGGGCTTCGGGGGAGACTTGCGGTTCTTCGACAATTTCGATCGGTTCGGATTCAGTCGATTCTGTGGTGACTTCGGAAGCATCGGTCGGGGTTTCTTCGGGTGTTGCTTCCGATTCGGGTTCGGGTTCGAGTTCCGTCAATTCTGTGGTGACTTCGGAAGCATCGGTTGGGGTTTCTTCGGGTGTTGCTACCGATTCGGGTTCGGGTTCGAGTTCCGTCAATTCTGTGGTGACTTCGGAAGCATCGGTCGGGGTTTCTTCGGGTGTTGCTACCGATTCGGGTTCGGGTTCGGGTTCCGTTGATTCTGTGGTGACTTCGGAAGCATCGGTCGGGGTTTCTTCGGGTATTGCTGCCGATTCGGGTTCGGGTTCAGTCAATTCTGTAGAGGTTTCAGAAGCCGCTTCGGTGAAGTTGTCCTCGATAGTCGATGCGGATTCGAGTTCGGGTTCCGTCGCGGTGCTTTCTTCAGCCACTTCGATGGGGTTATCTTCGATGACCTCAACCGCTTCCTCAGATGTCGTTATGTCCGTTTCTGGGAGAGTTTGTGCGACGGTTTCGATCGGGGTTTGTGTGGAGTTAGGTCGATCGAATTCTAGGGAGGGTAAGGTTTCTTCTTCTGGAGGCGTCGCGGTTCGATCGAGCGCCAGTTCGGAAGATTCGGAAGATTCAGAAGGGTCAGCAGATGCTTTCGACGTAATTTTAGCGGGGGTAACGTCGAATGGTAATGCCTCGTTTTGGGAGGCAAGAGGAGAAACGGCGATTCTGGGAGGGTTTTTTTCGGAAGCTTCGGCTTCCAAACTATTTAAGACAATCGCTACACTCACACCGGCAGCCATCAAATAACGAAGAGTTGGCATAAGTTTCTGACCTGGTCTGCTTCTGAAGAAACCTTGTTCAATTGGGGACGCGCGTAAAAGGCGCACTTAGCACCATAGCAGCTATGGACGATCGGCGCACGAAAATTGCACTCGCTTGCAACTCAAAATGCATCGTACCCCTCGTCCTGTCACAATTCAAATAGTTCGTTCGAACATTCAATGTGCTGCGATTGGGTTCGCTGCTGCTTGATTCACTAAATTACTCCATCGAAATTTCATGTCAACAGGATTGGAACGCAAAAAAGTCGTCGTCGTCGGCGCGGGTTGGGCGGGGTTGGGTGCCACCTACCACTTGGCCCGTCAGGGTTACGACGTTACCCTGCTCGAAGCGGGTTCCCAACCGGGGGGATTGGTTGCGGGTTGGAAAACGCCGGGGGGACGTTCGGTGGAGGCGGGAATCCACGGCTTTTGGTATCCCTACCGCAATATTTTTAGTTTGGTGCGGGAGTTGGGGTTGAGTCCGTTTACCCCCTGGACTCGTTCTTCCCAATATTCTCCGGCGGGGTTGGAAGTGGAGTCGCCGATTTTTCAGGACGAACCGCGCTTGCCGTCGCCCTTGGGAACGTTTCTCTATACTCGCTTCAAACGATTACCCCTGAGCGATCGCCTTTCGGCATTACCCTTGTTGTACGCGACGATCGATTTCGATAATTCCGATGAGGCGTGGAAGCGCTACGATGCGGTGACGGCGCGGGAGTTGTTCAAGCAGTTCGGGGTGTCGTCGCGGTTGTATCGGGATGCGTTTAACCCAATGCTATTGGTGGGTTTATTTGCCCCTGGGGAGCAATGTTCGGCGGCGGCTGCCCTGGGAATGCTCTATTACTTCATTTTGGCCCACCAGCCGGATTTTGACGTGGTTTGGTGTCGGGGAACGGTGGGAGAGTATATTTTCAGTCCCTGGTGCGATCGCATCGCGGAAGCGGGGGGCAAAATCCTCACCAACCGCCGAGTCAGCGATTTGCGATCGAATGAATCGGGGGAAATTACCGGAGTCGTTTGCGGCGATGAGGTGTTCGATGCCGATGCGGTGATTTTCTCGGTCGGGATTACGGGGATGAAGAAGATCGTCGCCGGCAGTTCCCTGTTGCAAAGTCGCCCGGAATTTCGCAATCTGTTCAATCTGGGGGCGGTGGATGTTTTGGGAACGCGCTTGTGGTTCGATCGCAAAGTCAAGGTTCCCCTGCCGTCGAATGCTTGTTTTGGCTTTGATGCGACAACGGGTTGGACGTTTTTCGATCTCAACGCCCTCCACGATGAATGGCGCGACGAACCCGGTAGCGTTATTGAGGTAGATTTCTACCACGCCAACCAGTTTTTACCCCTCGATGATGAGGAAATTGTCTCGATCGTTCATAATTACCTCACCACTTGCATCCCTGAATTTCGGGAAGCAAACGTTATCGATCGAGCGGTAGTCCGCCTCTCTCAAGCCGTGACGCACTTTTTCCCTGGTTGTTATCAGTATTTGCTGCGAGGACGGACGAGTTTTAATAATATTTATATGAGTGGAGATTGGATTGCCAACCGTCACGGTTCCTGGTCGCAGGAAAAGGCATACGTCACTGGATTAGAAGCGGCAAATTTAGTTATCGATCGCATGGGATTGGGGCAAAAAGCGGCGATCGAACCGGTGGAGCCGGACGAACCCCACATTCAAGCATTGCGCGATCTTAACCGGACGGTTCGGGATTTCGGTCGTGGAATCTTACCGGAGATTTGGCTACCGTAAGTTTTTGGGAAATGGACAATTGACAATTGACAATTGACAATGGATCGGGATGTAGGGTGGGAAATGGTGACCGTAAATTGGTTGTGAAAATGACGCTTCCCAATCCAGCGTTGCCCACCAACCTGGGGTGTAGCTAGAACCTTCGACGGTGGGCAAATTCGATGACATTTTAGGCGATCGCAACTAACGTTGTTTTGCCCACCCTACAAAAACGTCCTCCTTGTCTCCCGTTTCCCCTTCACCGCGTCACCGTGTCTTTCCCTTTCCCCTTCCCCCTTAACCCTTAACCCTTCTGGAGAAGATGCCGATTCGCTTCAATCTTCCTTGAGCAATAATGCCGCAATCAACGCGGGAGTTCCGCCGATCGCTCCAATAACAATCCACAACCCCAAATTGCGACCTTTGCGAAATGCCACCGTCGCGGCAATCCCACCGATAATCAAGTGCAACACCATCAACGGGACGATTAAACTCGAATCGATGATGGGTAAACCGGGAATCGCAATGTCGCTCAAAGTCTCACTCCTGTGATGTGAATGGGGGATTTGGGTCGGGGGGATAGCTTAGCTGGCGCGGGTTTAACGAGTTCGATCGCCACCCAATTGCTCACTTTACCCTAACCTGATACTGTTTTGTCAGGTTTCCAGTGCGATCGGAATAATTTTCTCCAAACCGATCGACTCGTCGCGACTCCCTCACTCCCCTCAAAAATTGGTGTCGCGAGAGAAAAATAACTGAGAATTATCCCGCTTTATTGAGAATAGCGAGAATTTTCCGAACGAAATTGCAAGGGTTTCAGCGTTGTGATAGAATGAATTTTATCAACTCTGGGGCGAAGCTCTGTTTAATTGTCGTACTTTTATCAAATGAAGGTGGATAATCCCAGCTAAACTCGCTGCAAAAATTGATGTGTTGGATTTTCAATGCCTTTGCGAAGTTCTTGTAGCTTTCTCAATCGATACGTTACTTCGTCGTAGTCATTTTTATCGAAAGATTCGGTGAGTTGAGCTAAAAGACGATCGCTTTTTAGCGCAACGGCTTCGAGAAAAAAGAGTCGGAACTGACTGCGATTGGATTCATTGAATTTGACGACAGGTATATTTTCGATTTCGCCATCAATTTTCAGAGAATGTTCGATCGATTTTCCATAGGGTTCGATTCCTCGATCGGAATAAGCCAGCTGACAATTTACTCGAAAAACAGTCTGTTTTCTGAGGTTCGAGAGCGTTCAGAATTTTCGCATTTGGTGAATAATCCAGGTTAGACCTCTTGCACAAATCTAAAAGATGCTTGCAGATCGTAACCAGAATGCAATCGCAACCGAAGATGGCTTTGTCGGCTCAGAGTTTATCAGCTTTCAAAGGCGATCGATTTCGATTTGAGTTAGGCTAATTGATTCATGCAAGAGGTCTATTGGATTAAGCCGAATGAGGCTTTTTGCCGAGCTTGTGCTTGAGGAAGCCAAAGCCTAGAACAACACCATAAGCGATAAGGGAAGCTGTGGGTTCGGGAACCGATGTGGGTTCGGAAATTGAGGATGCTGCTCCGAAAATTGAACCAGTCGTGCCAGAAACATTTCCCTCGAAATTCCCAGCTCCTGTTGTTAGATCGAGCGAGATTTGTTGCCGATTTGCGGTATAACCGAACAGAGTTCCATCCTCAAAAAGCAAGCCATACACATTGTTAAAGCCTACATCACCAATGAGAGTGGCTGTACCATCCTTTTCAAGGGACCACAATTGGTCGGTATTACCGGTATTAGAGGTCGCAAAAAATCGATCCTGTCTGGAATCGTAAGCTAGGTCGCCACTGCTAGAAAAACCACTAATATTAGCAACTAACGATGCGGCTCCCGTTAAGAGATCGATGGTATACAATCCACTCCCTCCGGTTCCGTAAAGCACATCTGTGTCATCAAAACCGATACCATTGATAAAAGTTCCAGCACTCCCAATAAAGGAACTCGTGTTTGAGCTTAAATCGACACGGTAAAGAGATGCCCCTCCAGTCATCCCGAAAAAATTGTTTTGGGAATCGATCCCGATATCGAAAAATGCGGGAGCACCTGTTTCTATGGGAAGAAAAAGACCGGTGGAACTCTCGATCGTTCCTAACTGTCCATTGCTCGTATTAATAAAAGATACAGCCTCCGCGGCCTTTGATGTCCCCAAGAGGCAAATAGCAGACCCAATCAAAGCCATTGAGAATTTTTTCATTTTTGAAAATCATCAAAATCTAGAAAGCTGGCTACACATTCGATAAAGCTACACCGGTAGCACCGACCTTCGCTCTATGGCGAGACAAGACTTGTTGAATCATTGAGTTTTTATTCGTTGAAATTAATTAATATTGCCTGGTTTTAATTTCAACTTTCAACTTAGAGATAGAGTAAATTACTGTATGCAATTGAGCAATTCGCAGATTTACGGAAATTAACCGATCGAGAAATTCCGGCGCGTCGACCCTCCGATCGCTGGCTTGTGAAATGAATTTACAATTTCAGCACATTTTCGATCGGTTAATACGCAGTTTGCTCACGATCGACGTGCAATCGTTCCGTAAAACTCTGCAATATATCGACTGAGAGACCATAAATTGTCTTTTTGTTCAATTCGCAGTAATTCAGAATTCGATCTCATCTTCAGGAAAGATATCGTCCCCCGATCGCCCCACAACTTGAGGATCGTGAGGCAGCGATCGTATCGACGGGGCGACGAAACGAAACGAAGATCGCATAAATCGTTGGGTGCTTGAGATAGAATGCGAAACTCTCCACAACCCAACGGATTGACAACGAATGTCTAATCCTGCAACAACCGCCAGAATCGTTCGTCTTCCCCGATCGGCACGAAATCCGGATCGGTGCGGGCTTCATCGCGATATCCTGGATCGATGTCGATCGCCCGTTTTAAGTTCCCCAACGCCGATCGAACTTGACCTTGCAGGGCGTAACAAACCGCTTTATTGTAGTGAGCGACGGCGTATTCTGCGTGCAACTCGATCGCTCGATCGAAACTCGACAGCGCATCTTCATCCCGTCTGAGCTTAATCAGGACGTAACCGCGATAGTTCCAGGCTTTGTGGGAATCGGGATTGAATTCCACCGCTTTATCGAAGGATTCAGCCGCCTCGTCGAAGCGTTCCAACACCTGCAATGCCATGCCGCGATTCAGCCATGCCGTGGCGTTATCCGGCTGCACCTGCACCGCCTTATCAAAGGACTCAAACGCCGCCTCCGATTGTTGCAGCTTCCCTAAGATTACCCCCCGGTCGACCCAAGCTTGATAGTAACTCGGTTCGATTTCCAGGGCTTTATCAAAGGAGGCGATCGCATCTTCGTGGCGTTTCATCCGTCCTAATGCCATCCCCCGATTGAACCAGGCTTTATAATCTTCGGGACGGGCTTTAATGGCTTTATTAAACGCCGCGATCGCCCCTTCGTAGCGTTTCATTTCCTTCAAGGCTAAGCCGCGATGGTACCAACTTTCGCTATCTTCCGGTTCCAATGCCAGGACTCGATCGAAAGCTTCAATGGCATCTTCGTAACGCTGCATCTCCCACAGTGCCTTCCCTTTCGCACGCCACAAGTCGGAATTTTCCGATTGCAATTCCAACGCCCGATCGTACTCGGAAATCGCCGTTTCGTAGTTCCCCTCGGCAAACGCGCTATCTCCCCGTTCGATATAATCGTCGGGATTCAAAAACAGACGAGGATGGTTCGACTGCAACCGTTCCAGGGGTTCGGTGAGGGTTTGAATTTGTTCGAGAACTTCCCCGAGTGCCGACTCGGTAATCTCCGTTGCGGAAATTTCGGCGAGTTGCTGCAAAATCTTCCCTTTCTCCTCGCGGGCATCGGTTTGCACCTGTTCGAGTTGTTCGGTGAGGGTTGCCTCGAGCTTATCGATTTTCGCCAGGAGGGAATCCTTGCGGGTGCGAATCGCCGATCGCAACTCGGAAAATTCGCTGCTGGCATCGGCTTCGAGTTGCTTGAGACTGCCCTCGGTTTGGGTTTGCTGGGTTTGCAGTTGGGTGGTGGATGTTTCTACCCGTTGGGCTAACTCTTTTTCGAGTTGTTCGACGTGTTGCAGCGCTCGATCGAGTTTACCCTGAATTTGCGATTGCGACTCCGATAATGCTGTGGGAATTTCCACTCCCAATCGCGTCAGTTCGGCTAACGCTTCATCTTTTTGCACGTGGGCGTTTTGTTCGGCAGCGGCTTTAATTTCGGCAAATTGGGGCGCAAATTCCGATTCGAGTTGGGCGAGATTATTTAAGCTTAAATCCCGTTGGGTTCGCGCCTCTTGTTGCAGGGATTCCAGGCGTTCTAAAAACTCTTCTTCGAGCTGTTGGAAAGTTTGCAGCGCCGATTCTTTTTTCTCGTTAATTTCCGCTTCTAAAACTGAGAGTTTGGGTGCAAATTCAATCGTCAGATTTTGTAAGTTCTCCAGACTGGTTTCCTGCTGTTTTTGCACTTCCACTTGCAGGTTTGCCAGGCGAGCGGCAAAATCCACTCCCGATCGCTCGATTTCCCGCAAGGCTTCATCCCGTTTCAGGGCCACATCTGCCTGGAGTTGAGACAGTTGCGGCGCAAACTCGGCGCTTTGAGCTTCCAGGTTTTGGAGAACGCTTTCTCGCTGTTTGTGGGCGTTAGCTTGGAGGTCGAAGAGTTGATTGTCGAAGTCGGTTTTCGATTTTTCTAAATGCTTGACAACATCCTCTTTTTGTGATTCAAAATTATCTTGTAATTGCGAAAGTTGGGGGGTAAATTCGGCGATCGAACTTTCCAACTCTGCCAAAACTTTCTCTTGCTTTTCAGAGACTTCCCCGTGCAGTTGGGAGAGTTTTGGGGCAAATTCTTGACTGAGACTTTCGATATTTTCAATAACCCGAGTTTGGGTTTCTTCTGCCTCTGCTTGCAGTTGAGAAAGTTGCGGTTCAAACTCTTTGCTGAGGGTTTCCCAATCTCCAAAAATTTCATCTTTGCGATCGACAACTTCCGCGTGAATTTGAGTCAGTTGGGGAGATAACTCTTCTTTGAGGGTTTCGAGATGTTCGAGGATTTCTTGCTCTCGTTTTGCCGCCCGATCGCGCAACCCTTCGAGTTCTGTGGCAAAATCGGATTCGAGACTTTCCAAGGTGCTGCGGGCATCAGCAACCTGAGTTTGCACCTCCAGAAGCGCTTCCTGTTTCGACTCCGCAAGTTCCCCCACCACGTGGGATAAACCCGATCGCTTGCCATCAATCTCATCTTCAAACGCACTGGCTTCGCGATCGAGTTGGGAAGTGAGTTTTTCCGTATCTTGGAGGATGCCGCGCACGTCGCGATGGGCGCTGGCAATCTTGCTTTCCAAATCCGTGAGTTCGTTGAGGTGTTTGCGCACCACATCCGCCACCTCGCGAATCACCGCCCGCCGCAGTACGATTAACGTGGCGATCGCCGCTCCCAGCAACAATACCAATACCGCCAGCAAAATATTAAACGTCGTCGTCGTTCGCTGCAGAACTTGTTGTTGCACCTGCTGTTCCTGGCGCAACCGTTGCAGTTCTTGCAGTTGTTCGTTGGAGAGGGTTTCGGCGACAGGTGCAACGGGAACGGTTGTTGGCGTTTGTAGAGGTTGAGGGGTGGGGACGGGTTGTACCGTTGGTGCGGTTGGTGCGGTTTGCGATCGAGCAATGGGGGGACGAATGCCGGCGAATATCGAAGAGAGGAGGAAAGCCGAGAGGATAACACTGCTTCGCAACATCCAAGCGAAGATTGCTCGATCGTTGTGTTTCATCTGAAATTCCTGCGTTGCGTGTGATGGTATTGGCGTTGGCGCGGCTGACTCCACAGACTCGCCCATTGTAATTATTTTAATGCCCGTGGCGATCGATCTTCTGTTTGGTGGTGTGTGGATTGCCGCCATGGGGGAATTCGGAGTTCGGAATTCGGAGTTCGGAATTTGGAGTTCTGAGTTCGGAATTCGGAATTGGGGAGAATTCGGAGTTCATAGTGGGAGCATCTTGCTCCCGTTTCTCCCATCCCCGCGTCCCCGCGTCCCCGCGTCACCGCGTCCCCGCGTCACCGCGTCCTCTTCCCCTCTCCCCGTCCCCCGATCGCTTCTTTCAACAGTTCCACGACGGTATCGATACCCGCAGGTGGGGTGGGACATCGGGCGAGAACTTCGGCATTTTCGAGGGCATTCTTGAGTACGCCTATAGATACCCCGGATTTGATGAGGGCTTGCAGTTCGGCAATGCCGCGATCGGATTCTCCAAGTGCTAGGGTACAAACCGATCGAAATGCTCGATCCCAAGGGTTCTCATTTTGACAGAGTGCCAAGCCTTGACGCCATTGGTGGTGTGCGTTGTCGAGATTTCCCTGAAGGGCGAAGACTAAACCGAGGTTGAAAACGGGACTGTAGTAATTTGGATCGAGGCCAATAGCGGTTTCAAATTCTTCTCGGGCTTGCGTCGGGTTGTCTTGGAGGAGGTAAAACCAGCCGAGTCCGTCGTGAAGGGAGGCAGATTTGGGATCGAGTTCGATGGCTTTTTTCAAGGCGGCAAGAGCTTTTTCACTCTCGCCTCGATCGCTGTAGAACCAGCCGAGTCCTTCGTGAGGGGAGGCCCATTTGGGATCGAGTTCGATGGCTTTTTCAAAGGCGGCAATTGCCTTGTCATCCTCTCCTCGATCGTTGTAAAACCAACCCAAATTCTTGTAGGCTGAGGCGTACTTGGGATCGAGTTCGATGGCTTTTTTTAAGGCGGCAAGGGCTTTTTCATCCTCTCCTCGATCGCTGTAGAGCATACCCAAATCGCTGTGGGGGGAAGCCCATTGGGGGTCAAGTTCGATGGCTTTTTTTAAGGCGGCAAGGGCTTTTTCATCCTCTCTTCGATCGCTGTAGATCGTACCCAAATAGTTGTGGGGAACTGCACATTGGGGGTCAAGTTCGATGGCTTTTTTTAAGGCAGCAATCGCCTTTTCTTCCTCTCTTCGAGCGCTATAGAGCAGACCCAAATAGTTGTGAGGGGAAGCCCATTGGGGGTCAAGTTCGATGGCTTTTTTTAAGGCGGCAATTGCCTTTTCGTCGTCTGTTGGATCGCCATGGATAAAAAGAAGAAGACCGAGTCTATCGTAGAGGTAGGCAGATGTGGGATTGAGTTCGACGGCTTTTTCGTAAACGGCAATCGCTTTTTCGGTCTCCCCTAGATCGCGATACAGTGCAACCAGTTTGTCGTATAAGTCGGCATCATTGGGGCTGAGTTCGATGGCTTTTTCGTAAACGGCGATCGCTTTTTCGGTCTCCCCTAGATCGCGATACAGTGCAACCAGTTTGTCGTAGAGGTAGGTAGATGAGGGGTTGAGTTCGACGGCTTTTTCGTAGACGGCGATCGCTTTTTCCTCCTCTCCTCCCTGGTGATACAGTGCCACCAGTTTGTCGTAGAGGTAGGCATCATCGGGGTGGAGTTCGACGGCTTTTTCGTAGACGGCAATCGCTTTTTGAGTCTCTCCCAAATCGCGATAGATGTTACCCAGTCTAGTGTAATAACGAGCATCATCGGGGTGGAGTGCGATGGCTTTTTCGTAGAGTGCGATGGCTTTTTGAGTCTCTCCTAGATCGCGATACACGTCCACGAGTTCGTCGTAGAGGTAGGCATCATCGGGGTGGAGTTCGACGGCTTTTTCGTAGAGTGCGATGATTTTTGCGGTCTCCCCCAGATCGCGATACATGTCCACGATTCCTTCGTACAAGCAGGCATCATAGGGGTTGAGTTCGATGGCTTTTTCGTAGAGTGCGATGACTTTTGCGGTCTCCCCCAGATCGCGATACACTTCCACGAGTCCGTTGTAGAGGTAGGCATTATTGGGGTGGAGTTCGATGGCTTTTTCGTAAGCCGCGATCGCTTTTTCACGCTCGCCTCGATCTCTGTAAAACCGGCCGAGCCCTTCGTAGAGGAAAGCATCATTGGGGTGGAGTTCGATGGCTTTTTCGTAAGCCGCGATCGCTTTTTCATCCTCTCCCCGCTCGTTGTAGAGGTTACCCAGTCTTTCGTAGAGGAAAGCATCATTGGGGTCGAGGGCGATGGCTCTTTCGTAGGCAGCAATGGCTTTTTCTCTCTCGCCTCGATTTCTGTAGAGGATGCCCAGCTCTGTGTGGGGGAGGACTAATTTTGGGTTGAATGCGATGGCTTTTTCAAAGGCAGCAATGGCTTTTTGAGTCTCTCCTCGCTCTGTGTAGAGGATGCCCAGATTGTAGTAGGTGAGGGTATTTGTAGAGTCGAGTGCGATGGCTTTTTCAAAGGCAGTAATGGCTTTTTTTCTCTCTCTTCGCTCGTTGTAGAGGTTACCCAGTCCATTGTGGGGGGCAGCTAAATTGGGGTTAAGGGCGATCGCTCTTTCGTAGGCGCAGATCGCTTTTTCACTTTCTCCTTCATCTGTGTAGAGGTTGCCTAGATTGTTATGGGGGAAGGCATCTGTGGGGTCGAGTGCGATCGCTCTTTCGTAGGCAGTAATGGCTTTTTGAGTCTCTCCTCGTTCTGTGTAGAGGATGCCCAGATTGTAGTGGTATCGAGCCTCTTTGGGGTCGAGTGCGATCGCTCTTTCGTAGGCAGTAATGGCTTTTTGAGTCTCTCCTCGCTCTGTGTAGAGAATGCCCAGATTGTAGTGGTATCGAGCCTCTTTGGGGTCGAGTGCGATCGCTCTTTCGTAGGCAGTAATGGCTTTTTGAGTCTCTCCTCGTTCGCTGTAGCGGTTACCGAGTCCGTGATAAGAGATAGCGTCGTTGGGGTCGAGTGCGATCGCTTTTTCGTAGGCAGCGATGGCTTTTGCGACTTCTCCTCGTTCGCTGTAGCGGTTACCGAGTCTGTTATAAGAAGAAGCATCTGTGGGGTCGAATGCGATCGCTTTTTCATGCCCAGCAATGGGTGTGTTGTAATCTTCTCGCTCGTTGTGCATCGGATTTTGCCCCCTTCTTTTCAAATAGCGGCGCATTCAGCTGATTCCACACCCGTTTTCCCAACCCAGTGGTGTGAGATAGCAACACCGGCATGAACTTATCCTGTTCTTCCGTGCGCACCATAAAAATTTCCGTTGCCATCTTCGATCGAGAATCTGAGGAGTTTCGCCGATCTTAATGTAATCCAAATTTTTCAAATGGGGTTTAGGGGTTGGGGTGCGCAATCTCGATCGTATTTTTTGTGACGTTTTCCCCCTCTGTTCTTTACCAGATATCGATCGAGCCCGCCCTACTTATCTTCATCCCCTAATGCCGACATCCCGCTAAAGAGCATCACCAAACCCGCAATTAAAATAACCGCAGCTAAACCCCCGGCGATCAGATCTAATAAATTTGTGTTTTCCATAACTGATTGTGGTAGATGAATCGACTACTATAGCATTGCCCTAGCGCAAAATCCGGTAGTGCAAGAAAACCTCATGTCCCACGGTTTTCGACGATAATAATTCGAGCTGGGGAATCATTTGGGGAAGCAATCCATCTCCATCCACGGGAGTCGGTGCGGTACTGCCGCCAAAAATCAGAGGACAGACGGTGAGATGCAGTTCGTCGATCGCATCTTCCGCAAAGAGGGCCGCCACGAATCCGCCACCGCCCAGTACCGCCAAGCGATCGATTCCCGAATTTGCCAACTCTTCTAATGCCGCATTGAGATCGACGGTTTTCTCGGGGGTATCGAAAGCCAAAATTCGATCGAAACTCGATCGCTCTCGCCAAGGTTTCGCCCCTTCTTCCGTGGTAATCAGCCACCGGGTAATGGGTTGGTTGAAAAACTTTAAATCCGGGTCGATTTTACCGGAATTCGAGCAGACGATTTGCACCGGCTGGGGCGGTTTGCCCTGCTGCTGGCGAAGTTCGAGGAGTTCGTCACCGCGCACCCGCACGGAACTCCCCCCCACGCGCAGGGTTGATGCACCGACGATGGCAGCATCCGCGAGCGCAACTTGACGCATGAGATGGGTGTAGTCGTCATCTGAGCCAAATTTCTCTTGCGATCGCGCCACATCGGAAATTTTACCATCGGCACTGATGGCAAAGACAACAGTGGTATGAGGGCGTTTGGGCTTTTTCATGGTGATATTCAGATCCGGTAACCATAATATACAAATCCCACGACTCACTTTCTCCCCGCCCCCGCTCCCCCTGCTCGCATTCACCGGAATTATGGTGATTCAACCGAATTTGAGATGATGCGGGGTTTCGGGAAAGGACTCTTTGGGAAGGGTTGATAGGGATAACGCGAGTTTGGGATGAGAGAGTTTCGTGGCTTACCGATTTCTAGCGCGATTTGGTGGCTTTTGGCGACATCGGCGTTGGCGGCGACGGCTGGGTTGGACGATCGCAGGATTCTTAGCGATGCTCAATCTACTGGCATTTCTGTTTGCCTACAGCCTCACCCACTTTACCCCACCGGGAACCTTCGGCATCGGTTTGCCCAGACCGGTGAATTCCCGCCTCCCGACAGATTTCGGACTCGAATATACCACCGATCGCATTCCGGTGGGCGATCGAGAATGGCTCGAATCCTGGTTCGTACCCGCCCCCAATCCCTCCGCATCCAAAGGCACGATTCTCCTCTTTCCCGGCCAAGGCGGCAGCAAGGGCAAACAACTCCTCGCACCGGCACAAGTCCTTCACCGCCTCGGTTACGACGCGCTGCTGGTGGATTTCCGAGGGGTGGGCGGTTCCAGCGGCAGTACCAGTACCATCGGCGTTCGGGAAGCCAAAGATGTTGCCCTGGCGGTGACCTACGCCCGACAATTGCAACAGCAATTCCAACGGCAATCGCCCATTATTCTGTACGGTGTTTCGATGGGCACTGCGGCGATTCTCCAGGCCGTTGCGCGAGAGAATGTAACCCCCGATGCGATCGTCCTCGAACTGCCCTTTTCGCGCCTGTTAGATGCCGTAAGAGTCCGCCTCGCCGCTCGGGGAATGCCAACATTTCCCATGGCGGAACTGGTGGTTTTTTGGGGCGGCCTTCAGCACGGATTTAACGGTTTCGCGCACAATCCCATCGACGATGCGCGGCAAGTTTCCTGTCCGACTTTAGTGTTGCATGGCAAGGGCGATCGATGGATGAGTTTGACTCAAATGGATGAATTAATGGCGGCATTTCCCGCCCAAAAACAACTGACGCTTTTTCCCGATGCCGGACATCAGTTACTCGTCACAGTCGATCGAGATTTATGGAGTCAAAGTATAGATCGATTTTTGAGTAGACTGGGGGAAAAGTTTTAGATGAGTAGGGTTGAAAGGAAAATTTTTCCGCTACTCTAAAAGTATCCCTCAATCGAGTCAAACGATCGTGAGTGTTGTTATTTCAGAAGATATCCTGCAAGCTTCGGGGCTAACTCCCAATGAATTTCGCCAAGAAATTGCTCTACATCTGTTTTCAACCGGTCATTTAACTCTCGGTTATGGGAGTCAGTTAGCTCAGATGCCATTGGATGAATTTCGCCAACTCCTCAAGCAGCGAAATATTCCGCTCTATTCTTATGAAGTGGACGATTTTGAACTCGACTTAAAAAACTTGCGGGAGTTAGGCAGAATTTGATTATCATTAGCGATACATCCGTTATTACCAACTTAGCGGCTATTCAAAAGTTACAGCTTTTACCTCAACTTTACGAGCGCGTTACTATCCCTGAAGCTGTATACCGCGAACTAACCAATATCGCTCCTCCAGTTCCAGGAACTTTAGAAGTTCAAAGAGCAGCCTGGATTGATGTTCGCCAAGTCAACGATCGCGAAGTTGTCAAACATTTACAGGATAAGGTTAATTTAGATCTTGGAGAGTCGGAAGCGATTGCTCTTTATTTGGAAATCGATGCGGATTTGCTATTAATTGATGAGCGTCGTGGGAGAGCTGAAGCGAATCGCCGAGGAATTAGAATTACGGGTCTGTTAGGTATTTTAGTGGAAGCGAAGCTCCAAAACTTAGTTACGGCAGTTAAACCACTCATCGACGAACTAATTATCACTTCAAGATTTAGAATATCTTCAGAGTTGTACGATCGAATTTTAGAAATGGTTGGCGAAACTCGACCTTAAGGCGATCGACTTCTTCCGTCGCCATTTCATAATTCCTACTTCCTGATAGCGTCCTTGACAGCGCACCGGATTTGGCGATCGAAATTCTTTCTCCAGGCAATACAGTCGAAGAAATGCACGCTAAACTGGTGAAGGATTTTGAAAATAGCGCGCGTTCGATCTGGATCGTTCATCCCCAAGAGCATTACATTTTGGTGTATCGTTGTGCCACAGAAGCCGATCGCTTGCTCAAATCCATCGACTCCCTCGACGGCGAAGATGTGCTTCCCGGTTTCGCTCTACCCGTTGCCGATCTCTTTCAAAAACTGTCGTTCTAAACTCCCCCAACCTCCTACTTCACGCCCACACTGAGGTTGCCGACACTCCACGAAAAACTGAATCTCTCCTGACTTGAGGCTGAGTTTAGGTCAAAATTCACTGAGCGATCGCCTGAATTTTCCTGAGATTTTACCGCGACAAAGTCCTGAGATTTTCTGCAACGACAAATCGGAGATCTCCCTTTACTCTGGAAACAGACAGGCAACGATCGCCAGTTGCCATGAGAGGTTCAAACAGTGTCATGAAAGGAAAAAAGCAAGCACGCATTAATCTCGATCGCTTAAGAGCAGGTAACGATCTCAAGAAGTCAAACGAGCAGTTGCGATCGAGTCTCACCCAAAATGCAACCCCCTCTCGCCGCGATCGCTTTAAAATGGGTCTTGCTCTGGGCGGTTTAGCATTAGGCGTGCTGGCATTCGGAGCGGTACAATGTAGCAGTCGCGAAGCTGGAGTTCACCAGTGCTGGCAATCCCAGATTCCGGGAGTTGAAGAGATTTCAAGTTAGGACAATCGTGTGTTCGCAAAGCGTGTGCGTTCCCAAACATCTCTTGCTCGCGTTCCCACAAATCGTATCGGTGGAAATGTCCTAACTCGATTCAAAATTCGATCGATTCTTCGATGATTGCGATCGAGTGCTGTTTTCTTTCCCCTTTTCCTTCCAATATCTAGTGCAGCGGGGCAGAACTAACTGACCACCTCTCAACCGCCCAAAGCTATGTACAGTAAGAATTTTTAATTTTCAATGCGCGCATTTTTAATTCTGCGTAGCAGCACTAGTCGATAACATCAGTTCGGGATACACTAGTCAGGTCTACCCATTCCTCAGATCCTGAAAACGATCGTGAAATTTCACTACCCCATTGCATCTAACTCGATCGAACAATATCGAACGCTTCATTCCCTCGATCGTGCTTAACCGATGCTCTGGTTTTTATTCGCCCTCACCACTGCCACTTGCGAATCCTTTCGCGATGTTTTTAATAAGAAATCTCTCGAAACTAACGATGTCTATATTGTTGCCTGGTCGTTAAACTTTTTTACAGTTTTTTTCCTCCTACCGCTGGTTTGGATAACCGGAGTTCCAGAGATTGGCGATCGCTTTTTTCTCGCATTAGTAATTAATAGCACCCTCAATGGTTTGTCGTTTCTCGCATTGATGAAAGCGATTCAAGCATCAGATTTATCGAAAGTGGCTCCGATGACGACGTTCACACCATTGTTTTTATTGCTGACCTCGCCGTTAATCGTGGGTGAGTTTCCCAATCAAAGCGGGTTTGTGGGGATTGCCCTCATTGTTGTGGGAGCCTATCTACTCAATTTGAATGCTCGCAAAGCCGGCTATCTCGCACCGTTTAAAATGCTCTGGAAAGAGAGAGGAACGAAGCTGGGATTATTGGTGGCATTTTTATGGAGTATTACGGCAAATTTCGATAAGATTGGCGTCCAAAATTCTGCACCGATTTTTTGGGTGTTCTCAATGTTTGCGGGGATTACTTTACTGTTATCACCCCTTGTGATATTTCAATCTAAATTGGGATTCACAGGGAGCAAGGGAAATCTTATTTCTCCCTTCTCATTCCGAAAAAGCTTAGTTTCGATCGGGTTATTCAATGCGATCGCCGTAGCCTTTCAAATGTTTGCCCTCAATTTAACCCTGGTACCTTACGTCATTTCCGTAAAACGAACTAGTGCTGTTTTTAGCGTCATTTGGAGTAAAGTAATTTTCAAAGAAACGGGTTTTAAAGAACGAGTTGCTGGAGCCATCGTCATGGTTTTGGGTGTCATTTGTATTGCCCTTTCGGGATAATCGAGATGACCCATTCCCCTCATGTTCCCAAATTCTCATCGATCAGAACTGAGAGCGCTTGACGAGCGTGCTTTGCTCCCGAAGGCGTCCCTTCGATCGTCGCCATTAAACTTGCTCCTCCAATCAAGAGTAAGTATTGCTGGGAAAATGATTCCGGATTTTGAACTCCCGCTTCAGCTGCTAGTTTCATGATGTGGTGGCGGATGGCTGCACGCAACGCCACGGATACTTGGTGAGCGGGGTGTTCGGCATCGGCAATTTCTAGGACGGCATTGATAAACGGACATCCACGAAAATCTGGCTGAGCGTACCACTCTCCAAGCACGTCAAAACTCCTGAGAAGTTTTTCTTTCGGGGTGCTGTCTGGTCGCTCGAGTGAATCCTCAAACCACTGCAACCACTCTTGAGCGCGGTAGCGCATCACTTCTAACATCAACCGATCCTTGGACGAGAAATGTCGGTAAAAGGTTCGCTTTGCGACTTCCGAGGCAGCGATTACTTCATTGATACCAACGTTTTGAAAGCCTTTCTGATAAAACAATTCTGAGGCTGCACCCAGGATGCGATCTCGGGCAGGGCTAGATTTAGAGGTCATAAATATTTGAGTAAATCAGCTAGTGTAGACAAACTTGTCTCCTTATTGATAAACTAGCAACAGGTTGAAGCATCGCACTTTAATTGTTCATGCTTCCCTGACTAAAATTTGCGACGAGCAAAAGAAACGAGAAGAAACAATGAATTTTAAAATTCACACTCTAGAAACTGCACCAGAAGCCGCAAAATCTTCCCTCGAACACGCTAAGAAAACTTTCGGTTTTATTCCCAACCTAGAAGGAATTTGTGCTGAATCTCCCGCACTGCTAAAAGGTGGAATGGCATTGTGGGATTTGTTTGAAAGTACGAGCTTTAGTGCGATCGAAAAACAAGTTGTTTATCTTACCATTAATTACGAAAACGAATGTCACTATTGCATGGCAGCCCATACCGGTCTAGCCAAGCATACTGGTGTTTCAGCGGAAGATATTGAAGCATTGCGAAATGGAACACAATTATCTGACTCGAAATTACAAGCCCTGCGCTACTTTACCCAGAGGATGGTACAAACCCGTGGCTGGGTTGAAGATCTAGAGATTGAAGAGTTTATGGCGGCTGGATACACCAAGCAACAAGTTCTTGAAGTTATTTTAGGCATTGCCGTTAAAGTAATTCATAACTATACTAATCATATCGCAACAACACCTCTTGATAAAGTTTTTCAACCCCATGCTTGGTCGAAACCAATAACAACGGCTGCTTCAACTTAATCGATCGGTTCTTAACTTCAACGACGAAAAAAAGATCGAGCGTTCGGCAAAAACTGTAAGAGATTCGCGTACGTGGATTCTGATGTAACCGTTCGCACCGGGTTGACAGACAAAAGTCGAGCGTTGAATACGATCGCTCTTTTGGAGTCAGGGTTTGAGCGATAAGCTTCGAGCAGTTTCGAGGGGCGTGTTTTACCCGTCCGGGAAAGTCGGTCGCACTAACAGCTCAAACCCTTACCATATGGGTGATTCACGACCCACTAGCGAGCGTCGATCGGTCCCCCCTTTGACAAGTATTGCCGGAAGTTTTGTAAGTTTTGTCAGTCAACTAGGCTCTTGCCTCACTGCCAACACCCGAATTTGTTACGATAAAAAGTCACAAAGCGGACAATTTTGCATCATTGGCATCATGAGTAAGGGAACACTATTCGACAAAGTTTGGGATATGCATACCGTGGGGACGTTATCCTCCGGTCAAACTCAGCTTTTCATCGGCTTGCATCTCATCCACGAAGTTACCAGTCCCCAGGCTTTTGCCATGCTCCGAGAACGGGGACTGAACGTTTTGTTTCCCGATCGCACCATCGCCACGGTCGATCATATCGTTCCCACCCAAAATCAAGCGCGTCCCTTTGCCGACGATTTGGCTGAGGAGATGATTTGTGCCCTCGAACAAAACTGTCAAGAAAATAGTATTCCCTTCTACAACGTCGGTTCCGGTCGTCAGGGTATCGTTCACGTCATCGCCCCGGAACAGGGACTCACCCAACCGGGCATGACCATCGCCTGCGGAGACAGCCACACCTCGACCCACGGGGCGTTTGGGGCGATCGCCTTTGGCATCGGCACCAGCCAAGTTCGCGACGTTCTCGCCTCCCAAACCCTCGCCCTGGGCAAGCTCAAAGTTCGCAAAATCGAAGTCAACGGCGAACTGCGTCCGGGGGTTTACGCCAAAGATGTGATTCTCCACATCATCCGCAAGCTGGGGGTGAAAGGGGGAGTTGGCTACGCCTACGAATACGCCGGAACCACCTTCGAGGCGATGACGATGGAAGAACGGATGACCGCCTGCAATATGTCCATCGAAGGGGGGGCGCGCTGCGGTTACGTCAATCCCGATCGCACCACCTACGAGTATCTCAAAGATCGAGAATTTGCCCCCAAGGGCGCAGATTGGGAACGGGCTGTGGCCTGGTGGGAGAGCATTCGCAGCGATGAGGATGCCGAGTACGACGATGTGGTGGTCTTTGACGCGGCCGACATCGCCCCGACGGTTACCTGGGGCATCACCCCCGGACAGGGAATTTCCGTTAACGAAACCATTCCCAGCCCCGAAGAACTCGACGAAGGAGATCGCGCTTTAGCCGAGGAAGCCTATCGTTACATGCAACTGACACCGGGCACTCCCATTCGCGGCACCAAAGTCGATGTTTGCTTTGTCGGCAGTTGTACCAACGGTCGGTTGAGCGATCTGCGAGAAGCGGCGAAATTTGCCCGGGGAAACCAGGTATCTCAGGGGGTGAAAGCCTTTATCGTACCGGGGTCGGAAGCGGTGAAAGCCCAAGCCGAAGCGGAGGGACTCGATCGCATTTTTGAAGAGGCGGGATTTGAATGGCGACAGGCGGGATGCTCGATGTGTTTGGCGATGAACCCCGATAAACTCCAAGGTTCTCAGTTGAGTGCTTCCTCCTCGAACCGCAATTTTAAAGGTCGCCAGGGATCGGCTTCCGGTCGCACCCTGCTGATGAGTCCGGCAATGGTGGTGGCCGCCGCGATTCGCGGGGAAGTCAGTGACGTTCGCGATTTAATCGGGAATTTGTAAAATCAGGATCGTTGAGATCGAGTTTGAGGTAGAGTGCAAGGGGGATTTTTGTCCCTCGTCGGCGATCGCATTTCTCCGCGACCCTCTCTAGGTGACAATAACTGCGGGTTTTTGTGGTCACAGCTTCCCCATGTCCGGGGATACGTCGCCAAAGATCCCATGGTTCGATCCTCGAATTGGGTCGCGGGATTGGGTGATGATTCTCGGGAATTTGAGATCTCAGATGATTCGATGACTCTTTTGCTGGCCTGCAACTCCCCCTGGATGAGACGTTCGATCGGGGTATTCTTCGGAGACAGCACCCTATGTTAGATAAACGGTTAAAGAACCGAAAACTCGCTTTTGTCGTTTGGTTGAGAGGTTTGATTCCCGCATTCACCTACTTATGCCAAATTGGATTTACCTACATCAGCGTCCATACGGCCTATGTCGCATTTGGGCGAGTGGTGGAATCTCACGATCGCGCCATCGAGCAGCTCGAGGCAGATGGCGTGGCAATTCCCGAAAAGGAAGCCGAGCAAGAGTACGAGCAACTCGAAGCGACTTTGATGCGATTACGTTGGTTTCTGATCGCGTCTACTATCGTCCAAATTCTATTGATGGCAAACTTTCTGCGATCGGCAACGGCGAAAATTTCCCAACGACTGGGAGAAATTGCCATGGAACTCGATAGCTTTTCGGGGGAGATTGCCAAAACCATGGCTTTGCAGGAGCGCAACACCGCTCAACAGGCGGCTGCCGTCAACGAAACCACCACCACGATGGACGAACTGAATGCATCGAGCCAGCAGTCGGCCGAACAAGCCAGTTCCGCAGCCGAGCAAGCCCAACAAGGACTGCGCTTAGCCGAATCCGGTCTTCAAGCGATCGAACAAACGGAATCGGCCATGTCTGTCCTCAGCCATCAAGTGATGGATTTGCAAGCCCAGATCGCCAATTTGACCGATAAAGCGAACGAGATTGGTAAGATTTCCAAATTGGTGAGCGATCTGGCCAACCAAACGAATATGCTAGCGCTCAATGCTGCTGTCGAAGCGGTTCGGGCTGGAGAACACGGGAAGGGGTTTGCCGTCGTCGCCAGCGAAATTCGCTCCTTAGCCGATCGCTCTAAAGGCTCCACCGACTCGATCGAAGCTTTAGTCGCCGATATTCAAACCGCGATCGATTCCACCGTAACCGTCACCCGAGAAGGCAGCCAAATGGTCGATGATGGAGTGAGCATGTCCCGCGAAACCGCTGAAGCCTTCCGAGGTGTCACCAATTCCATCGATAGTATCGCCCTCAACGCCCAGCAAATTTCTCTCAACGCCAAACAGCAAGCCCTCGCCATCCAGCAGGTTGTGGAAACGATGAATAATATCAACCAAACCGCAGCTGGAACCGCCACCAGTATCAGTTTAGTGAAAATGGGAACCGAAAAGCTCGATCGCACGGTACAGGTTTTGAAAAAGATGGCGTGAGGGAAGTCGGAATTCGGAATTCTAAGTACATAACTCTAAACCACAATCAAGGAAATAATCAAATGACATCTCAAGTAACAGCCATCTCCGGACGAGGGATTCCCGTGACCGGTAACGATATCGATACCGATCGAATTATTCCCGCGCGTTTTTTACGCTGCGTGACCTTCGATGGTCTGGGAGAACAAGCCTTTGCCGACGATCGCGCCGCTGCCTCGGGGGAGCACCCCTTCGACAACCCCGAGTATCGGGGAGCCAATATTGCCGTTGTCAATGCCAATTTCGGTTGCGGTTCCAGCCGAGAACATGCCCCCCAAGCTCTATCTCGTTGGGGTATTGAAGCCTTAATTGGCGAAAGTTTTGCCGAAATTTTCTTTGGCAACTGCGTGGCAATTGGCGTTCCCTGCGTCACTGCCGATGCCGCCTCGGTACAACAACTCCAAGGGGCGATCGCTGCCAACCCGCAAACCACCGTCTCCGTCGATTTAGAATCAATGCAAGCCCGTTGTGGCGATTTGGCGATCGCAATTTCCATGCCCGAGGGGGTACGTCAGAGTTTCCGCAGCGGAACTTGGGATAGCTGCGGGCAACTGGTAGAGAATACAGACGGCATTCGCCAAACCGCATCCAATTTGCCGTATCTCGCCTGGAGTTCCGTAGGTGCATAGGTCATTTTTGGGGAAAGGGTGTGGGGTGTGGGGAATTTTTAAGTAATCACGCGGTGTGCGCTCTTTTTGCGCTCGTTTGGATGGTGAGCGAGTAGACTTATCCCCCTTTTCCCCTTCCCCCTTGCCCCTTTCCCCGGTGCGAGAGGATTTTGGAGAATTAAGTTGCACATGGCGTTAATCAGTAATCAGTCGGGAATGGGGTGTGGAAAACAGAAAATTTTGAGTGGTTCGCCAACACTTTCTCTCCCTTGTCTCTCTACTCCTCCTCACCCCATCCCCGCATCAATCTTCCCCCCTCTTCCTTGCCTCCCAAAGTCCCCAAACTCCGAATGCGATCGTGTCTGAACTGTTTCCCGAACAATGGCCTAGCCTACTCCACCATATCGGAGCGTGGAAAGGGTCTTTTACCCAACTTTCCCCGGATGGCAGCATCCAAAAAGATATGCCCACTCTCGTTACCCTAGAAGGGTTGAACCAAAACAAGTCCATTCGCCAAACCATACAGCGCTTTGACGAAAATTCCCAGGAAATTGCACCGCCTCAAGTGTTGCAATACAGCACCCTCAATCGCGGGACGCTGTTTTTTGCCAATGGTGCTTTTTCCGTCGGGGCGATGCAATTCAGCCCGGTGTCGGAATTGGGTGCGGAATTGGGTTTTCTGAGTGGAGATCGACGATTGCGACTGATACCGTTATTTACCAAGACCAGCGAACTCTCGAGCATTACGCTGATTCGCGAGTTTCGCCAAGACATTACCGCAACGGAATTACCGGCTTTGAGTCTCGATCGATTATTGGGAACCTGGGATGGCGTTGCCGTGACGCTTTATCCCGATTGGCGATCGCCCGATATGTTTTCCACCCGCTTAGCGATCGACTTGCAGGGCGATCGACTCTCTCAAACCCTCAGCGCACCGGGATTGCAGTTCACCTCAACGGCAACGGTTCGGGGGAACGTCGTGCAATTTGATGGAGATGAAGATGCCGTGCAAGTCCTGTTATTGCCCGATGGTGCTTCCTGCACGGTTCCCCGGAAAATTATCAATCGCAAGCCGTTTTTTATCGAAGCCGGTTGGCTAATGGAAGACAACCTCCGCCAGCGCTTAATTCGCCGCTACGACGATCGAGGGGGGTGGGCGAGTTTGACCTTAGTTACAGAAGGAAAAGTGGATAATTTTTAAAAATCGAATCAATTGCTAAGTTGAAATCATCAATATAGCACTACGCAAATTAGTTAGGACATTTATAAATCCTGAAACTATCTGAGAGTCTACTGTTCCCCGTTCCCCGTTCCCTGTTCCCGCTTCGCGTAGCGCTATATCTCTTCCCTTTCCCCTTTCCCCTTAACCCTTTTCCTCCAGAGGTCAATTGTCAATTGTCCACTGCCACCTCGTAACTCTGCTGCTTCTCAAACTCGTAAGGCCCCATAAGCGCACCCCACAAACTTTTGCCGGTATCGGGATCGACACCGCGATCGAAACTTTTAAATTGAGCTGGGCTTGCCTCAAATCCCAAGACCACTTGCCGGGTTTTACCTTGATATTGAAAATAGCAGCGATCGCCCTCCCGAGGTTGAGCGCTAAATCGATTCTGTTGTAATTTCGCCGTCAGCGTACAACCAGGTAAGGCCTCTAAATCCTCCATCGTCAACCCAGACAGGACATCAGGGTCTTCTCCCGCGCCTTGAAACCTTTGTGGCTCCTTAAACGCCCAGTATTGCACCCGAATCTCTCCAGATGCGATGGGTTGCAATTCCAAAATCCGTTGCCGATAGGGGGGATTTTCGCTGGCAATCGAAGCTTGTTCGGCAAACAAGGCGATATTTCCAGAAATGGCAATCGGAAGGGGACGATGCCAGAGGTGAAGGCGAACGAACCAAGTGGGTTGCGCCAAGGCTTGAGCTTGATTGTCAAATTTTCCGGCCAGCCAGCCCGCGAGAGTTTGAACGGAGGATAAATCGGTCATTGAGAATTATAGATTGCACGATTTTAGATTCTAGCTGGCATTATTCATGAGGTTCGACGAATAATTCCCCAACCCTTGTCTCGCAAGCAGATTGGCAATTTACCTGAAAAACAGTCTGTTTTTTGAGATTCGAGAGAGATCGGGATTTGAGGTTTTGATGAATAATCCAGGCTAGTGCTGCACGGCAGAAATAACTAACCCGCTTGCAACCGGTGAAAGCTATGTACAGTCAGCATTTTTAATTTTGCGTGCATCGCGAGCGGTGTCGGTTTGAGTCCCGTTCAACTTTTCAAGACGCATTTTTAATTCCGCCTAGCAGCACTAGTGCAATGCGGCAGAAATAACTACCCAGCTCTCAATTGGTGAAAGCTATACACAGTAAGAATTTTTAATTTTGCATTTTGCATTTTTAATTCTGCGTAGCAGCACTAGTACGCCCCTTCAGAAATAAGTAACTCGCTCACTTGACTCGCTCAACCCTCTCAAATGTTAGACTCTCCTCGATCTTTGACTCGGCAAAAACTGCTGCTGAGCTACACTCGAGATCGCCAGGGAGACTGTTACTTTAAATTTTTACCAAATTTGAGTTTTGTTTCTTTATAAGAATTTTTTCGATCGGAAAGATTGCGTAAAAATAGCTTTAGCTTTATACAATCTTCATCAAAGTATCGTATATTCACGGATCGAATGTGTTACCGTAAGAATCACAGTTGGATTGTTATCTCTGCTGTAAAAAGTGGATAAAATATCCGCAATAAGTAACTTTACCGATCGACAATTCAATATTGTTGCACTCTCAGGCTTGGCTGAAGTCGAACTCAAAACCCGCTAATGTTCGGCAATAATTGACCGCAGAGAGCCCCCAGTCTATGATTTCTAGCCATGTGGCTGGATGATAATCTTTTTTGATTCGAGATGCATATTTCTCGTGACCCAGTCCTATATTGAATTACAATCAAGCCCGAAGAATGATGTTGCAACATGAAGACATCTTCCTCTTCATGTGCGTTTGAGCCTCTCATTTTTCATAAAACTCCATTCGCTCTCATATTTTTCTTCTCCTTTGCATAAAACTTCGTAAATCGGTCGAAGAATAGATAGGAAACAAAAGAAATACTGAAAAATCTATGCTGGGAGATTTTTTAAGATTCAAACGTTTTCAACTCTCATCAATTGCAGGACTCAAACTGCATAAGTTCTAGCTTCCCAGAGATAGATAGATCTAGCGCCAGTCATACGAACACGACCTTCGTCTGGGACAACATCTTTGAAACTGTGTCGAACGCAAGTCTGTCGAGACTCGAAAGGAGAAGTCATGCCAGATTTTTGTGACTCAATCGAACTCTTCACTTTGTATTTTTTATTTTGAGGTTAGAGGTTAATTGTGAACGAACTCAACTTAGAATTTCGCACGATTGATGGCACCAACAACCATCAATTCGATCTCGGAGCAACCGGAGACGAATTGCTGCGGCTCTTCGATAACGCCTACGAAGACGGCATCAGCGAACCGCGAGGTGGCGACTTTATCACCTCCACCCTCCCCAATCCCCGAACCATTAGCAATACCGTTTCCAACCAAACCGAATCCGTTCCCAACTTCCTGGGGGCAAGCGATTGGCTGTGGCAGTGGGGGCAGTTTATCGACCACGACTTGGACTTAAACGAAGCCGGCGAAGAGATTCCGCCCGAAGACTTCACCCCCATCATCGTTCCCAATGGCGACCCCACCTTCTCCGATGGCAGCATTCTCCCTTTTATCCGAGTGAGTGCGGCAGAAGGAACCGGAACGAGTCCGAGCAATCCTCGGGAAGCCATCAACGAAATCACCTCCTTTATCGATGCCTCCAGCGTTTACGGTTCCGATGACGAGCGGGCCGAATTCCTCAGAAGCTTCGAGAACGGTCAGCTTCAAGTTAGCGAAGGGAACAACGGCGAAACCCTTTTGGTTGTCAATCCCACCGGAGACGACGCATTACCAAACGCTGGCGGAGGCGTTCTCGGGAATGAAGATTTTCAGTTTGTTGCCGGTGACATTCGCGCCAACGAGCAAATTGGATTAATCGCCGTTCACACCCTCTTCGTTCGGGAACACAATCGCCTTGCCACCGACCTCTACGAGCGCTTAGAAGCCGGAGAAACGGAACTGGTGGAGGCATTCGATGCTTTTGCTGCTACCAGCGACGAAACGGATGCAGAGGTTCTGCAAGACGAATTTATCTACCAATCTGCCCGTAAGGTGGTGGGTGGTCAAATCCAAAAGATTACCTACGAAGAATTCTTGCCGATTCTAATTGGCGAAAACACCCTCGACCCCTACAGCGGCTACGACCCCACGGTGATTCCCAACGTCAGCACGGAATTTGCCAATGCCGCTTATCGCTTGGGACATACCCTCCTCTCCGAGCAACTTAAACTACTCGGAGATAACGCATTGGATGAGGTGAGTTTGGCCGATTCCTTCTTCACGCCGGAAACGGTTCAAGAAGATGGGGTCGATTCTGCCCTGCGCGGGTTAATTCTCCAGGAATCCCAGGAGTTGGATAACTTGGTCGTGGACGGCGTGCGGAATTTCCTCTTCCCGGCAGGAACTGGGGGTTTCGATTTGGCCTCAGTGAATATCGCTCGGGGTCGCGACACCGGTCTCCCCGGCTACGTCGAAGTTTACAACCAACTCTTCCCCGATTCTCCCATTACCAGCTTTGAAGATTTGCCCTTCCGCGAAGGTCTCGGCGGCGATGATGGTTTGTTTGCCGAAGTTTACAACGATGTGAGCGAAATCGATTTGTGGATTGGTGGCATCTCTGAAGCTCCCGATTCCCACGGCGGTTTGCTCGGCCCCACGTTTAGTTTTATTATTGCCGACCAATTCGGACGTGCCCGAGATGGCGATCGCTTTTTCTACGAGAGCGAACTTGAAGAACTCGAATTGCTCGACCCGGATTTCGCCGATACGACCCTCTCCGAGGTGATTCGCAATAACACCGATAATCCGTTCCTCGTTCAGGACAATGCCTTCGAGGTTCCGTTCGAGAACGCCATCTCGGGCAGTGATACGAATAACACTCTCAATGGTACCAATCTCGCCGATCTGATTGAGGGTGGAGCCGGAAACGATCGTATTCGCGGTCGTAATGGTGCCGATATTCTTTTGGGTGACGAAGGAAACGACGATATTCGCGGCGGCAACGACGACGACACGATTCTTGGCGGTCTGGGTAACGACTATATCCGGGGAAATCGAGGTGATGATGTTCTATTAGGTGGGGACGATGATGATACCCTCCGGGGCGCCAGTGGCGATGACACTATTCTTGGCGGAAATGGCGATGACTCGATCGTGGGTGGGTCCGGTGACGACGTACTCAATGGCGTTGGCGATGAGCTCGGTGCCAACGATTTCGATCGCCTTCAAGGTAATGGCGGTCAGAACTCGTTTATTTTGGGTGAAGCGGGTGACATGTTCTACGAAGGCTCCGGCTTTGCGACGATCGTCAACTTCCGGCAAAACTTGGATACGGTACAACTCGTCGGCAGTGCGGATGACTACGATTTGACCGTTGTTTCTGGGGATACCGAACTCTCTGTGGCAGGGAGTAGCGATGTCATTGCGGTGTTCGAGAATAAAGCGATCGCCAACTTTAACAATGGGTTCTCCTTTGTTTAAATGGGGAACGGAGAATGGGGTGTGGGGTGTAGGGTTTGGGGTGTGGGGAATAAATTAATTAAATAATCCTCCTGTTCCTTGTCTTCCCCCTCTGGGCGTCACCGCGTCACCGCATCCCCGCGTCCCCCCCTCCCCCAATCCAGAACAACCGGCACGAAAAAGGGGCGATCCGGTATCTTCGGAATCACCCCCTCTTCTATGCTTAATGAGTGTTGAACTCGGTTTGAGGTTCAATTAGGCGATCGCGGCCATCTTGACGTCGTTGGTGTTAATCACCTCTTGCAATTCCTCGGCATCGACGGTTTCTTTCTCAATCAGCATTTGTGCTAATTTATCGAGAATGTGACGATTTTCTAGCATTACGTGTTTAGCGCGATCGTAGGCTTGGTCGACCAGGCGGCGTACTTCTTCGTCAATGGCAGACGCGGTTTCTTCCGAGAAGTCCCGTTCGGCGGAAATTTCCCGACCGAGGAACATATTCCCTTGCTGGCGACCGAGGGTCACTGGACCGAGGCGATCGCTCATGCCAAAGCGAGTCACCATTTGCCGGGCCACGCGAGCCACTTGCTGCAAGTCATTGGAAGCACCGGTGGTCACTTCTTCATCGCCGAAGATAATTTCTTCAGCGATCCGACCGCCGAGGGCCACAGCCATTTGATTTTGCAAGTAAGACCGGGAATACAGACCCGAATCCATCCGCTCTTCGCTGGGGGTGAACCAGGTCAAACCGCCGGCGGCACCGCGGGGGATGATGCTGATTTTCTGCACCGGGTCGTAGTCGGGCATCAGGGCACCAACGAGGGCGTGACCGGCTTCGTGGTAAGCCACGAGGGATTTGCGCTTCTCGCTCATCACCCGATCTTTCTTCTCGGGACCGGCCAAGACGCGATCGATGGCATCGTTGACTTCATCCATCGAGATTTCCGTCAAATTACGGCGAGCGGCGAGAATAGCAGCTTCGTTCAACAGGTTAGACAAATCTGCCCCGGTGAAGCCGGGAGTCCGACGGGCAATTTTTTCGAGATCCACATCCACCGACAGGGTTTTGCCTCGGGCGTGGACGTTGAGGATTTCCAGGCGACCGGAATAGTCGGGGCGATCGACCACCACTTGGCGATCGAAACGACCCGGACGCATCAGAGCGGCATCGAGAACATCGGGACGGTTGGTGGCGGCGATGATGATGATGCCGGTATTCCCCTCGAAACCATCCATTTCCGTGAGCAACTGGTTCAGGGTTTGCTCCCGTTCGTCGTTACCGCCGCCTAAACCGGCACCGCGCTGGCGACCGACGGCGTCGATTTCATCGATGAAGACGATGCAGGGGGCGTTGGCTTTAGCTTGCTCGAACAGGTCGCGGACGCGAGACGCACCGACCCCGACGAACATTTCCACGAACTCAGAACCGGAGATGGAGAAGAAAGGAACCCCAGCTTCCCCGGCAACGGCGCGGGCGAGGAGGGTTTTACCGGTTCCAGGAGGGCCGACGAGGAGAACGCCTTTGGGGATTTTCGCACCCACGGCGGTGAAGCGATCGGCATTTTTGAGGAAGTCCACCACTTCGTTGAGTTCGAGTTTCGCTTGCTCGATACCCGCCACATCCCCAAAAGTCACTTGGGTTTGCGGTTCCATCTGGACTCGGGCTTTAGACTTACCGAAGTTCATCGCTTGGCTTCCGGGACCGCTTTGAGCGCGTCGGAGCAAGAAGAACAAACCGACCAGCAGCAAAATTGGGAAGAACAGGCTGCTGAGGGCGCGCAACCAGAAACTGTCATCGTTCTGAGGCGTGACTTTCACATCCAGGTTGTGTTCCGTGAGGATGCTAATCAGATCGGGGTCGTTGGGCAGGTTGACGATCACCTTGCCGCTTCCCATGGGATCTGTGTACATCGCTTGGGTACGATCGGCGCTGATGCTGACCGTCCCTTCAATCTTGTCCGCCTCGACGGCTTGGATAAAGTCGCTATACCGACTGGTTTGTTTGGTTTGGGGTTGTCTATCGAAAAAGGCTGTTGCCAAGGCAATGACAACAATTGCCAGCAGCGCGTACAACCCTGCATTTCTCCACCGCTTATTCACCGGGGTTTATCCTCCTATTTTTTTTTGGGAGCCTGGACTTTAATAATAAGTCTTTTAATCTATGTTAATTTATCTTAACGTGATGTTTGCCATCGTGCTACAGCGATACAATACAAAATTCGGAATAAAAAAAATTAATGGGGTGTAGAGTGTGGGGTTTGGGGTGTTGAAGAAAGACGTGGTGATGCGGAGATCGGGAAAAGCTCGTCGGAACTGACCCATTGTTGATGGTCTCCCCTGCCTCCAAAGCTCCCGAAGCTCCCGAAGCTCCCGAAGCTCCCGAAGCTCAAGCACTCAGACATTGCCGCAGTTCCCCGACCGGTTCGCAAGGGTGGGGATAGCGAAAATAAGAAAGCGATCGGGAATTATGAGAAGAAATGAGAACGGTGTGGATGGGAACGATTTCGACGACGCTGTTGGTATAAGCGATCGCCTCAAATTCTCGTACCCTTTCCGGAGTCCAGGGAACCTCGATAACCGTTTGTTGCTGTTTTTGTAAGGCTGTTAGCAGTTGCGATCGCATCAATCCCGGCAGAATTCCCCCATCTAAAGGTGGCGTATACCAATCTCCCTGCCGCCATCCCCAAAGGTTTCCGGTACTCGTTTCCAGCCAGTTGCCAACCTCGTCGGTGAGAATGGCTTCTTGGGCTTCGCGTTTCCGTGCCTCTTGTAGCGCCAGCCACGGGGGCAGATAGTTCCCCGTTTTCCAAGGGGTAAGAGAACGACGAAACTGGGGTCGATCCGCCACCCACGCCACAATCCCTTCTTGCTGCCGTTGGGATAAATCTGGGGGTAGCGATCGCACCGTTATCCATTCTCGGCCATCAGGGAAGATCGCCACCCGCAAAACCCGATCGCGATCGCTCAAGAGTTTCGCCCCATGGCGCAGGCGTTCCCAATCCGGTTCGCACCAGCCGAAATCTTGGATGGAAGTTCTGAGGCGATCGCAATGGGTCTGCCATTGAGTTCGGGGATGTTCTAGGGTGTCGTACACCCGCAACGTCGTAAATACCGTCGCCCCGTAAAGTAGTCCCGGATCCGTAATATCGAGTTCTAGAGTTTGGGTCGAATGGGGTTGACCGTTGTACCAAAATATGATTGCGTTCACCTTGGTTTAAGTCAGTCGGTCAGTTGCCTGCAACGGGTTTAACTCTGAGTCGGCGCGGGGATACCTTGGCGCAATCGATCGACAATATCGCTTAACCCCAGAGTATCAGCGCGGTAACTGAGGGGATGGGCAATCAGTCGGGCCGTACTTTCAAATAGGATTTCCGTTTCAATCAGACCGTTTTCTTTGAGGGTACGACCGGTCGATACCAGATCGACGATCGCCTCCGACATCCCTGTAATTGGTCCGAGTTCTACGGAACCATACAAAGGAACGATTTCCACCGGTAAATCCAACTTGCGGAAATAGTCGCGGGCACAGTGGACGAACTTGGATGCCACCCGTCCGTGGGCGGGAAGTTCGATCGCCCGTCGGTAGGGACTCGATGCCTTCACCGCCACCGACAGCCGACAGCTACCAAAGTTCAAATCTGCCAGATGCGCAACGTTCGGAGTTTTCTCCCGCAGCACGTCGTAGCCGACAATTCCCAGTTGGGCTTGACCGTATTCAACGTAAACGGGAACATCATGGGTTCGCACCAGCAGGGCTTGGGCACGATGGGTGGGATCGGGGATTTGAAGTTGACGATTGGAGGAATCGAGAAAGGCGCTAAAGTCGAGACCCACTGCCTTGAGTCGGGCGATACTTTCTTTGAGTAGGGTACCTTTGGGTAGGGCGATGGTGAGCATTTTTTTTAAGTAATAACGTCATGTGCAACTTGTTTATCCAAAACCTGACCGCACGGGGGAATGGGGAATGGGGAATGGGGGATGGGGGATTTTTCGACTCGCTTGCCATATGGCGAGCGCAAAAAGAGCGCACACCGCGTTAATAAGTAATAAGTGATAAGTAATAAGTCGGGAATAGGGAATGGGGAATGGGGAATAAGTTAATTGAATAATTCTCTTGTCTCCTTGTCTCCTTGTCTCCTTGTCTCCT
>NZ_JBRJXU010000102.1:0-129487 GCF_057467645.1 Zarconia sp. | reverse complement strand
TTAGAGAAGACAGGGCAGATACATCGACGATTTGATTTTCACCGAGGTCAAGCCAGGTCAGATTGGTTAGAGAAGACAGGGCAGATACATCGGCGATTTGATTGCCACCGAGGTCAAGCTCGGTCAAATTCTCCAAAGACACAAGGGGAGACACATCGGCGATTGGATTGCCACTGAGGTCAAGCCAGGTCAGATTGGTTAGAGAATACAGGGCAGATACATCGACGATTTGATTTTCACCGAGGTCAAGCCAGGTCAGATTGGTTAGAGAAGACAGGGCAGATACATCGGCGATTTGATTGCCACCGAGGTCAAGCACCGTCAAATTCTCCAAAGAAGACAGGACAAATACATCGGTGATTTGATTGCCACTGAGGTCAAGCCAGGTCAGATTGGTTAGAGAAGACAGGGAAGATACATCGGCGATTTGATTGCCACCGAGGTCAAGCTCGGTCAAATTCTCCAAAGACACAAGGGGAGACACATCGGCGATTGGATTGCCACTGAGGTCAAGCTCGGTCAAATTCGTCAACCGTTCGTCAGCAATTTGACAATCGAGGGTTTCAACCTCCTCTAGCACCTCTTCCACTGTATGCCGAGCTGCCTCGGTCAATCGATCTCGATTCTCGCACCACCCGGCAAAGCGATCGAACTCCTGAACCTGGGCGAGACCTTTTTCATTTCCAAGGGTCAGGGCAAAAATCAGACCCAATGCGATAAATCTACCGTACTGTTTCATTTTTTCGTCAATTGTATCTGTCGCGTGTGGATGGGCTGAGTTTTCCTTAAAATTGGCTTACAGCTTTAATGGTGTTATGTCCATCGAAAAACAGCTCTCGAATGCGAAGCGGTGGAGCGTTTTATTCCTCGCGAGTTGGCTTTTGGTACTGTTGCTGGGGCTTTGGATTCCAGCAGCTCTACCGCAAGCAGCCACCATCACTATAGATCGAGGCATCGAGCTATACCATGCGGGAGATTGGCGAGGGGCGATCGAACTGTGGGAAACAGCCGCCTCCCAAAGCCCAACGGAATCGGTGGAGTTGTTCAAATACCTGGCTCGCGCTTACCAGCAGATCGGTCAAGTCGATGGCGCCCTAGCCTACTTCGATCGCGCCATCGATCGCTACCGTGCCACTGGGGAATCGATGGAACTCGGGCGCATCCTCACGGAACAAGCTCAAGCCTATAGCAGTTTGGGTCAGCACCAACGGGCGATCGCCATGTTGTGCGGTTCTGTGGAGTCCGATGGCAACTGCCAAGCCGATAGTGCCGTGGGGATCGCCCGCGCTTCTAGGGACGAGTGGGGTATGGCTGCGGCGATGGGGAGTTTGGGCAACGCCTATCGGTTACAAGGGATGTATCCGAGGGCCCTCGAATCTTTAGAGATGAGTTTGACCGTGGCGCGGCGCATCGAAGCCCCATCCTACATCCTCGCGGCTCTGAATAGTTTGGGGAACGTTTACGCCAGTTTGGCCAAACGAGATTATCGTTACGCCCAATTTGCCAGCCAAGCCAAGGACGAGGTGGCTTTTCAAACCTTTGAGGACAATGCCCGAGGGTACGATCGCGCGGCGGTGCAATATTTTGAAGAGGCGATCGATTTGTCCGTTGCCCAGAATAACCCGTCAGCCCAAGTGCGATCGCAGCTCAACTCGACGATCTCCCGGCTGCGAACGGCAACCCCCCAAACCGCCATCGAAGTCCGTCAAATCCTCGATCGTACCCAAACGGCCCTCAACAACCTCCCCGATTCTCGCGAAAAAGCCTACGCAGTGATTAAGCTGGCGAGTTTTCTGCAACTCGTGTCAGAGAATTCGACTTCCTTCGAGACCCGCTCGATTTCTGCACCCACCTCCCAATGTCTCGATGGGTCTGTTCCGCCGGAGGTCATCGCTCTTCTGGAAACGGCGATCTCCATCGCCCGCCATATTGAAGATCGGCAAGCAGAATCCTTTGCCCTGGGTCGGTTGGGTCGCGTTTACGAATGTCAGGGAAAGGTCGATCTCGCCTTGGGGTTGACGCACCAAGCCCAACTCTACGCCCTCACTCCCGATAGCTTGTATTTGTGGGAATGGCAGGCCGGTCGCCTGTTGCAAAAGAGAGGACAACCCGTAGAGGCGATCGCCGCTTACGAGCGATCGATTGCTTCCCTAAAAGGGATTCGCGGGGATATGGCGCGATCGAGCCGAGAGTTTCAACTCGACTTTCGCGATACTGTCGAACCGGTGTACCGACAGTTGACGGCATTAAGATTGTCTCGGGCGACCAGTACGACCCCAGAAGCCGAGAGACAAGCCAATTTAGAAGCAGCCGTGAATACCCTCGACGAGTTGAGATTGGCCGAACTGCAAGATTATTTGGGGGACGAGTGCGAAATTCTCGAGCGAACCCCAGGGACGCTCCCTCTGGACGAGCGAACCGCCTTAGTCAGTTCGATGATTTTTGCCGATCGAATTGCGATCGTTTTAACCCGACCCGATGGGGAGGGTGGTTTTCGCTGGCAGCTGCATTGGATTCCGGTTCCCCGTCAGGAGGCAATCGACATCATCAACGATTTTCGCCTCAAGCTCGAAAAACGCTCCGATCGCACCCATGGCTATCGAGAACGGGCCGAGCAGTTGTACGATTGGCTCATTCGTCCTTTTGAAGCAGACTTAGAGACCGCTGGCGTGACGACGTTGGTGTTTTTGCACGATGGCATCTTCCGCAGCGTTCCCATGGCTGCATTATACGACGGAGAGCAATTTGCCATCGAACGGTACGCCATCGGCAACGCACCCACCCTCGCCCTAGAATCTTTCGCTCCGTTAGATACGGAAAACCTGCAAATTTTGGCATTTGGTTTAACCGAAGCCTCGGCGATCGAACCGCAAATATTCTTCCCCCCCCTGAGCAACGTCCAATCGGAAATCGAACGCTTGGAACAAACGGTTCCAGGGAGTAAGGGATTGCTCGACCGAGAATTTACGCCCGAACGCCTGCAACAAGAACTCGACGAGCAGGCATACCCGGTCTTGCACCTAGCCACTCACGCTCAATTTGGCTTCGATTCTCGCAAGACCTTTTTAGTCACTGGCGAAGTCACGTTAGAAAATGGGCAAGCCTATAACGAACCCCTGACCCTCAATCGCCTTTACCGACTGATCGAGAGTACCCAAAATCGAGATCGACCCTTGGAATTGCTCACCCTCACTGCCTGCGAAACGGCAGCCGGGAGCGATCGCGATGCCTTGGGAATTGCCGGAGTTGCCCTGCAAGCCGGGGCCCGCAGCGCCCTAGCAACGTTGTGGCAAGTGGACGATCGCGCCACCGCCGAAACTATCGTTCGATTTTACCAACACTTGCAAGCGGGTCACAGCAAAGCTGAAGCCCTGCAAGCCACCCAAAAAGACTGGCTCGCAGAACATCGCGGGGGACGATACAGCCATCCCGGTTATTGGGCACCATTTATTTCGATCGGGAATTGGCTTTGAGGCAATGGACAATGGACAATGGACAATTGGTTCGTTATTACGCTCCCGAAGCTCCCCCCTGCCGCCAAAAAGGGCGTTAGCGAAGCCATGCCGAAGGCTATAGCATTTGGATTTGTTAGATTTCGTTTCATTCATAATTTATCGCCCAAATGCTTTGCCCCTACAGCCCCCGCTCCATCGTGGATATCACCGCCGTCCGCTGGGGACTTCTGCTTTCGGGTAAGCTTCGGGATACTCGGATTGCGGGTAGGATGGGTTCGGTTGTGATGAGGTTGAGCCGTTGAGAGCGAGATCTTCTTCCCTGTAGGCTTCAAAGACCTGCGGGGGCAGTTGAACGGGAATTTCCGCATCGTTGATGATGGCTCCGAGAAATTCGATTTCTTCGGTTTCTTCGAGTAGTTCGATATTCTCCGCCAACTGGCTGGATTGCGTTTCTCCCGGTCGCGTCACTAGGATCGCACCATCGGTATGGGGTTCGAGTAACAACGCATCGTTGCATCGTCTCAAAGACGGGGCATCGAGAACGATAAAATCGAACCGAGCGCGAGCATCTTTGAGGAGCTGCCGCATTTCGCTCGACTCCAGAATCGCCGCTGCGTGTTGTTGGGGGCCGGCACTGGGGACGATATAGAGGTTTTCCACATCCGGAACCAGACGAGTGCAGTCAAGCTGACCGTAGTAGCGTTGGGGTTCGACGGCTAAGGTGGGATCGGGAGCCACTTTGAGGGCAGTTGCGTGAGAGGGCGATCGCAAATCCGCCTCCACTAGCAATGTGCGCTTACCGGCACGAGCTGAGGCGATCGCCAAATTATAGGCACTAAAGGTTTTACCCTCTCGCGCGCCCGCACTGGTCATCAAGACCATCTTCGGCGGTTGTTCCCCCAACCGGCGCAAGTTACTGCGCAGGCGCTCGTAAAATTCTAAATAGGGAGAGTGAGGTTCGATCGCCACCGGCATGGCTTCGGTTTCCATACTCAGGGGATACAACGTCGGAATCGTTCCCAAAATCGGTACGTCCTGTTCCTGAAGGGCGCCGCGCACTTCCTCGACAGTGTAGTAGCGACCTTCGAGGGCCGAGAGCAGGTAAATGACCGCCGCACCGCCGACGAGTCCCACGCCGCTACCAATCGCCAGTAACAGCACCATATTTTGGGGTGGAGTCGTTTCTGTATCGACGCTCACATTTCCGGCATTCAAGCTACTCACGGTTTCGGCTTTAGCGGTTTCGGCATCCACCAGTCGAGCTTGAAGTTGGTCGTAGAGGGCACTTTTGAGGGCGACTTGTTTGGCGAGGCGCTCCCGTTCCATTTGCTTGTTGGGAATATTGACGAATTCCTCGGTGAGTTGTTGCTCGTTCTCTCGGGAGGAAGCGATGCGTTGGAGGATGGCTTCCCGGCGGGTCTGCAGGCCGACGAGTTCTTGGGCCAAGGTTTGGCGAGCCGGATCGAGGCTGCTACCGGCACGAATGCGATCGCTACTGGGAATGGCAGCGGTGATGCCATCACCGCCGATCACTTCTCGATCTCGCTGAATTAACTGCTGCTCCAACGCTCTGAGCTGACGATTCAACTCTTGCATTCGGGGGTGTTCGACGCGGAAATTCTCGCTTTCGATGGCGATTTGATTTTCGAGTTGGTAAATCTGGACGATTAACTGAGCGATGAGGGGATCGGCGCTGCGAGCGAGTGCGGCGTAAGCTTCCGACGCGCTAAGTCCCAAACGATCTTCCAAGCTGCGAATTTGGGCATCGACGGCATCGAGATTGAGTTGGAGTTGCCGTTGTTGCTGCTGGCTGCCGGCAATCTGTCCCACGAGGTTACCGTCAATGGCGATCGTTACCGCGGCCCCTTCGAGCTTCTCAAATTGAACCAGGTCTTGTTCGGCGGCTTCGAGTTCTGCCTTCACTTCCGGCAGTCGCTCGTTGAGGGCATCGGTAATCGATTGCACCCGGCGAGTATTAACAAAGCGACTTTTCTCCACCATGCCTTCGACCAGAAGTTGCGCCACCTTTTCGGCACGCTCTGGGGTGGAGTCTCGATACCCAACCCGATAGAGGGGTGGCTCTCCTTCAATGGGAAGGGTAACCCAAGCCCCTGCCTTAATGCGATCTGGAGAAAGTTTCACCTGCTCGGCGGCGATTTTAATAATATTATTGTCGAGTAAAAAGTCTTTGGTGAGAATGCTCGCCCCCGTGGCTTGAACTTCACCCCCGGTGGATGTGAGAGTTGCCGGGTAACGATTGAGGGTTAACACGCTACGACCGACATAGGTTGGCGGCGGCGGATCTTGCAAACCAAAAGCTCCCGCTCCAACCACCGATAGGACCAAAAACGCCAATCCAGCGACTTTGTACTTGCCAAAAGCGATGAGATAACGTTTGACGATGGAGGGAGCCATAACCTAAAAAATCTCGAGAGACCTCTTCTATCTTAAGCGAAGGAGGTGGGGGGAGAAAGGGGAGAAAGGGGAGCAGGGGAAGAAAGGGGAGCAGGGGAAGAAAGGGGAGACAGATACGCTTTGCGATCTTGGGCAAAAAATGACGATTGTTTCGCAATCTATTTCGATATTATTCCCAGTTAAAATTTTGTTTTAAATACTCAGATAGCTGTTTGTTGGGATTCTTGAAATAGTCATTTAACTGTTGTTTAACTAAATTTATTGTTGGGGGATAGCTGCCGGAATTATAGCTGGGATATGTGGGTAAATCGATCTCCGGTAATTTTAAAAAGTCGAGAACTCGCGCTAACGTTTTCTTAGGATTTACGTATAAATCTTCTGTTTTAAGAATCAAAAATTGCTCTGGGGGGAAATAGGTTTGCCATCGTTGCAGTTGTTCGAGATAGCATCCCCGAGACAGATAGGTATAGTGCTGGTGATTGTAGCTGTAGTAAGCCGGATCGGTACTGAGTTTTTCGACTTCCCCATGCAAGCGTTGCGGTTCGCAGGCGATCGCCTCTTCTAGAGACAGGTTCTCGAATCCGAGTTTCACTTCGTGGTAGTACTGAGAGATCGCCCGTTCGACTGGATTTCGCAGCAGAACGATTAACTTAATCTCTCGAAAGTGTCGGTAAACGCGGGCGGGAACTTGGGGATGGAAAAGATAGTAGGGACTTGCCTCGCCAGCGATCGAATCGGGTCGATCCGATGGTGGAAAGCAAGCGTCGTACCAAGCCAATCCCCGCTCGTAATTGAGATCGAAAAAATGTACCTCTTTATGGGGAACGGTGACGATTTGCGGGTGTTCGGCAAGATAGCAGTACAACGAGGTCGTCCCGCACTTTTGTGCCCCAATAATCAAAAAATCTGGCATCATTTCAAATTTGAAACACTCCTCACGCTGTAACAGCGTACGACACGCTTTCTCCCCTTCTCCGCGTCCGGAGCTTCATCTTCTCTCCCTCGTCCGACGCAACGCCTGAATCGTTTCCATCGTCCCCACTGCCACGCGATCGATTTCTTCAGCCGTGGTGAAACGCCCCAACCCAAATCGCAGGGAAGCGTACGCGAGAGGTTCGGGCAAACCGAGGGCTGCGAGGACGTGGGATGGCTCAATTTTGGCAGAGGTGCACGCAGAACCCGAAGATAGGGCAACGATCGACTGCAATCCTAACAATAGCGCTTGACCGTCTACGCCTTCTACGCTGATATTCAAATTCCCCGGTAGCCGCTTTTCGGGATGTCCGTTGAGATAAACCCCGTTCAACTCCGATAGCAGTTGCCACAAATGCTGTCGCAACTGCGTCAACCGTTTCCCTTCGGCTTCCATTTCTTCAACACCCAATTCTAGCGCCTTGGCAAACCCGACTATTTGGGGGGGATAGAGGGTTCCCGATCGCATTCCCCGTTCGTGTCCGCCACCGTGGAGTTGGGCCGCCAGTTTAACTCTCGGGTTGCGGCGACGCACGTACAGCGCCCCGATGCCCTTGGGACCGTATACTTTGTGGGCGGTGAGAGACATCAAATCGATCGCCATTTCCCCCACATCCAGGGGAATTTTGCCGATGGCTTGGGCGGCATCGGTATGGAAGAGAATCTGACGCTCTCGGCACATCGCCCCGATTTCGGCGATCGGTTGCAACACTCCAATCTCGTTATTGGCTGCCATCACCGACACCAAAATCGTATCGGGACGCATCGCCGCATCGAGTTTGTCTAAATCCAGTAATCCGTCAGCCCCTACGGGCAAAATCGTCACCTCAAACCCCAAAGACTGGAGATACTGCAGGGGATCGAGGACCGCATTGTGTTCCGTAGCAACAGTAACGATATGTCGTCCTTTGCTGAAATAGGCTTCGGCAACCCCCTTGAGAGCGAGGTTATTGGCTTCCGTGGCACCACTGGTAAAGATAATTTCCTCCGGACCCGCACCAATGGCTGTTGCCAGGGTTTGCCGCGCCTGTTTGACGGCGGCTTCCGCCTCCCAGCCGTACTGGTGGTTGATACTCGCCGGGTTGCCGAAGTGCTGGGTAAAATACGGCAGCATCGCGGTCAAGACTCGTTCGTCGAGGGGAGTGGTGGCGTGGCAGTCGAGGTAGATAGGACGGCGATCGGACATAGCTTTGGGCAGTGATCCCGTTGTGGGTGTGTCGAGGAACTGTCGGTCTATCATAACGTTAGTTCGAGATCGGGGAATGGGGAATGGGGGGAAGAATTCGGAATTCGGAGTTCGGAGTTCGGAATTAAGAGAAGGGGGAATGGGCATTGGTGAGGCGGTTTTGCTTATGTGGCATTTGTGGGGTGACCGGTGGAGTATCGGTTGAGGGTCACGGTGGCTTAATGACACTCAATCTGGGGCTTGACAAACGAGGGATTTTCTTAACCATTCACCAATGACGCGGTGTGCGCTCTTTTTGCACTCGAAAGGATGGTGAGCGAGTCGAAAAATCCCCCTTTTCCCCTTCCCCCCGTGCGAGAGGATTTTGGAGAATTAAGTTGCACATGGCGTCAATGGGGAATGGGGATCGGAATTTGTGAGGTGGGCAGTTTTTCGTGAGAGGATGTCACTTTGATACTGGATCTCGAAGAACCCACTCCAACTCTCGATCGGGCGCAAAGTTTTGAGTTGGGAAAAACACGAACTTGAAAAAGTCACCTATAATTAGCCCTGGCATAGAAGATCGCCAAGCCAATGATTCGGGCAATGGATGGATGGGGGTAGTTATGAAAGATAAAGTTTTACTCGAACGACTTCGAGAAGCCACTCAGGGATTGCTGTGGCATAGCGAGTCGGACTATCCCTTTGAAATATTTTTGTGGCCGGGGGGTCGCCTCACCCTAGAAGAACTCATCGAACGCACCGGATACACGACCGATACTATCGAAATTCTCCAACTCGATCGCTTTTTCGATCGAGCAATTTCCCCGCAAGATTGGCACGATGATGATGAAGCCCGAGAAGTCAAACAATATCAAAATTTAGTCGCCGTACTTCAAGAAACCCTCGACGATTTAGTTGTCTTTCGGCTGGGGAAAATTGAAATTGCGATTTATATTGTCGGTACGACATCTGAAGGGAATCTTGCGGGAATTTCGACTACAGCGATCGAAACTTAGCTGTCTCGTCAGGCACGGCTTTGGACAATGTCCTGAGAGGATGGGGTGTGGATTTTTCAGTGACAATCTTGGGTTGTCAAACTCCAGATTGAGTGTCATCAATCGAGCGAAGATCTAGATCTCGAAGGTTTGGACTGACCGAGGGACACTCAGCTCCCCCAGACGAAAACTTAACCTGGATCGTTCGCGAAAACTATTCCCCATTCCCCTTGACAAATAGCACACAAGCAAAACCGATCGCTGATGGGTCGAATCCTCGGTTATCGCGTTCCTACACCAGGATAATCGGAGGGTTCGCCGGGAGGAGGCACGAACATGGGGTAGATCGATCGCAGTGTAGAAATCGCCTCGACAGCATTAGCCGGTAGCATCCAGGTCACGAGAACGATACCCAATAGGGTTCTAGCCAGTTGCTTGAGATTGAATGTCATCGGATGAGGAGATAGACGAAGTTGCGCATCTAAGCTTCAGCACGATTGTCCGACGCGAACTTTTGCGATCGGACGAGGGGGATTCGACCAATATTGCAACAGGCGATTTTCGCAATGCGCGCCCCGTAGCAATTGGTTTTTCTTGGAAGGTACGGGAGAAACTTGAGTAGAATTCATCGTCGAGCACCCTGGTGTAGTCGTTGTGCTTAGCTCTACAGATACATACGTCTGAGCCAGAGAACTTATGCACTTTGTGCTAATTCGTCTGTCAATTTGGCTTCCTCGCCAGACGAAACCCGTTACACTAGGAAAGAAGATTTTCCAAACTCTACAAGCGTCCCACTCCTGAAAGCAAACCGTGTTATGGCTACTCTATTTGCAACAGTCATTCGCGCTGCCTCGACGACTCCTACGGTAACACCCGATCGGTCGAGCCAAGTCATCCGCAAACCCTACCCGAACTACAAAATCATCGTCCTCAACGACGATTTCAATACCTTCGAGCACGTAGCCAAATGTTTGATGAAATACATTCCAGGGATGAGCGGCGATCTCGCTTGGGAGTTAACGAACCAAGTTCATTTTGAAGGACAGGCGATCGTCTGGACGGGTCCCCAAGAACAAGCTGAACTGTACCACATGCAACTGAGTCGCGAGGGGTTGACAATGGCACCGTTGGAGAAGGCTTGAAAGTGAATAGAGAATGGACAATGGACGAATGGCACTGACATAAGCACAAATCGGTGGCTAAAATCCTTGCCGTTCCGTACTCACTCAGTAGCAACTCAGTCTTAATTTAGTGCCATTCGACAATGGACAATTAACAACGAAAATCGATCGAGTCACAGATTTTCTTCTCCCGTGTCTCCCCATTCGGAATTACGCACTTCCGAACGCCCTATTCTCTAAAATGCAGGATAAACAGATTCAGAGGGAGTGTGTAGTGAGTGCCAATCCCCCACTCGCACGAATTCGTATTGCTGGCGAACGAATTCAGAAATATCCTCGATTTCAAGAATCCAATCTTTGGCGTAACGTGCGAGCATTTCACCGCGTAATCCCAACTGAATCGCACGTCGTTCTAATTTCGAGCCATTGGGGTGATGGTCTGGGTCCCATTGCAGGCGTACGGACGATGCTTTCACGGCACGCTGCCAATGCTCGCGAGTGGAGTACAACTGCGGAGCAAAACTCGACGGCACGGCGGTGGCTAAAATCTCATCAAAAGCCGACCTGCACAACCGAACGGCTAAAATGACTTCCTGTCCGGCTTTGGTTCCCCAACCAGAACGATACATCATCCACAAAAAGTTGGGTTTAATCCAACTCATGCGCGTGAGGCGAAATTCTCCGCCAAAATAACCGTGTGAGGCGGCAAAATGACCGATTGCCGGACGATAGGCTTGGTAGACAACAATCGACTCCTCGTCGAACTGAGCGAGGATGTGACGACCGACTTTGGGCCATCGACGAACCTGAGCGAGATAGGGTTCCGTTGCCAACCTCACGACGACACCAACTTATTTCCGCCGCCAGGACACTTTGGGGAGAATTTGGTCTTTGTCCACCCGCTGCTTGTACTTAATGGCAAAGTTGAGTAGCGAATCGATTAGAGAATCCGACAGATAGTGCGGCTGCAATCCCAAATCTAAGAGATTGGTGTTCTTGGCATTGAAGTAGTGATTTTCGAGTTCGACTCTCGGATTTTCTAGATTCTGGATTTCCACCTTCAATCCCATATCGGTTCCGGCTTTGCGCACCATCTCGGCTAAGTCCGCCACGCCAAACATTTCGGTAAACTGGTTGAAGACGCGGAATTGGCCCGGTTCTGCCGGATTGGCGATCGCCAACTCAACGCAGCGTACCGTATCCCGAATATCGAGCAGACCGCGCGTCTGACCGCCTTTGCCGTACACCGTGAGGGGATGACCGATGGCTGCCTGGATACAGAAGCGATTGAGTGCGGTGCCGAAAATACCATCGTAGTCGAGGCGGTTGATGAGCATCTCGTCCATTCCCGTCTCTTCAGTGAGCACGCCGTAGACGATTCCCTGGTTCAAATCCGTGGCTCGCAAACCCCAAATTTTGCAGGCAAACTGGATATTATGGCTGTCGTGAACTTTGGAGAGGTGATAGAAGCTTCCCGGTTGTTTGGGATAGGGTAGGGTATCTTTGCGCCCGTTATGCTCGATGGTGATGTAGCCTTCTTCAATATCGATATTGGGGGTTCCGTACTCACCCATGGTTCCCAGCTTGACGAGATGGCAGTCGGGAAAATCTTGCTGGAGGACGTAGAGCAAATTCAGCGTCCCGATGACGTTATTTGCTTGAGTCAAAACCGCGTGTTCGCGATCGATCATTGAAAAAGGTGCGGAACGCTGTTCCCCAAAATGAACCACAGCTTGAGGTTCAAACTGATGCATTGCCGAGTGAAGAAAGGCGTAATCGTTGATATCGCCAACGAACAAATCGATGGATTTTCCCGTTAGATCGCGCCAGCGTCGAATGCGTTGCTGAATCGGTGCAATGGGTGTTAGCGTTTCGATGCACAACTGTTGGTCCCAATGGCGGCGTACCAGACTATCGAGGATACCCACTTCGTATCCGTGATTGGAGAGGTAGAGCGCAGTTGCCCAGCCGCAGTAACCATCACCACCAATAACTAGAACTTTCATTTTGCTAAACTTTAATACCGATACTCGCTAAATCTACCAGGTTTAGCGTCCGTTTTGAAAAATTTTCGGGTGAGGGAACCGTATAGATGAAGGCTATCTGTAATATTCACACGAACATAACCCGGGTAACATTTATCGGAGTCGTTAACGTCGATTCGAGATCGGACAGTTTTTGATGAGGGTGGGGAATACCGGAACACCGGAGTTGGCGATCGCAATCGCCCCGATACCGCACAAATTTCCCCCAGTTGTTCGAGAAATTCCAACACATTAAATCCCAATACATTTCTTGCCCTCGATCTCGCCTTCTGGAGTCTCAGGTATCCCGAACCCGAACTGACATTGGTTACGATCTCGAAATTCATCGGTCGTCGGTTGGGTTAGCTCGATTTCCATCAACTTCTCTTTTCGAGTGCGATCGCTGGTATTGTATTCTTCATTGGGATCTCCAAGGTCAGATTGCTTCTCTCATCTCCCTGGCTTGGATTCGTTAAAATAGGGTGCTAGACCGAGAAATTCTTGGGAGTCACGCTCTACTCCTGGCACATCGAATCGATCGCTGTGTCTTTCCCTCGATTGACCTATGTTGGGTGTCAGAGCTGTGAATTGCTACGAACAAAAGAGAAACGAACAAAATTGACTCGATCTTGTTTGCTTGTTTGACAGCGTGCCTATTTTTCGAGATTTGCCCGATCGAGGTTTGTTTTCTTGGGATTGACTGACACAAAGTAGCTTAGGACGAATTCAATTGCGATCGTATTTTTGCGGAAGAGATCGCCATCCCAAATATTCCACCTTTTGGCTAAATTTGATTTGAGAACCTGCCAGTTCAATCGGTGGAATTATCCGTTGTTTAACTCCAATCTAAATTGCACGACACCTCGTTTGCAATGAAAACTTCTCCAAATCGAGCCTCATTAACTAGCATTTTGATTGTTGATGATACGCCAGATAACATACACGTTTTATCTGCAATGCTGACGGCCCAGGGGTATGAAGTGCGTAAAGCTCTCAACGGACCCATGGCACTTGCTTGCATTGAAAAAAAGCTCCCGGATGTCATTCTGCTCGATATTATGATGCCGGGGATGAATGGATACGACGTGTGTCGCACTCTCAAAGCCTCACCGCGAACCCAGGATATTCCCGTGGTATTCTTGAGCGCTTTAAACGATTCTGCGGATAAGGTTGCAGCGTTTGATGCGGGTGGTGTGGACTATATCACCAAACCATTTCAACTGCGAGAGGTTTTAGTGCGCGTGCGTACTCAGGTTACCCTACGGGCGCAGCAAAAACAACTCCAATCTAATAACATCCGACTCCAACGGGAAGTCCGAGATCGCCTGCAAGCGGAGGCGGCCTTGCAATCCCTCAATCGAGACTTAGAAACTCGGGTGCGATCGCGAACGGCTCAACTCCTCGCATTGCAAACCGAACTCCGTCAGGCCCTCGCGCGCGAACACGAACTGAACTTGCTCAAAGATGAATTCTTGAGCAATATTTCCCACGAACTGCGCACTCCCCTTAATAGCATTATCGGTTTTCTCCATCTCGTTCTCGATGGTTTTTGCGAGGAACGTTCTGAGGAACTGGAAATGCTCCAACAGGCAGATGCGTCGGCGATGCATCTACTTGCTTCGATCGAAAGTATGCTCGATTTGGTCAGTCTCAAACGCGGTCAATTCTCCGTTGCCTGTCAAATTGTCGATTTACAAGCCTGTTTGCAAATGGCGATCGCCGCTCGGATGCCTCAAATTCAAGACAAAGGTTTGCAAATCTCGCACCCCGATCCGGAAAAGTTGCTACTCTACGTAAAAGCCGACCCGGATAAACTCGAACAAGTCTTGATTCATATCCTCGATAATGCGGTCAAATTTACCGATTCGGGCAGTATCGAAATTACTAGTTGGATCGAATCGGGTTCGGAAACCGACGAAAATCCTTCGCCTCCCCAGGTGTGGGTGCGGGTTCGAGATACGGGAATTGGTATCGAACCGAGTATGATTCCCAAGCTTTTTCAACCCTTTGTGATGGAAGATAGTTCCAGCACTCGCATTCATGGGGGAAATGGATTGGGGTTAACCCTCGCTCAGAGTTTTATGGAATTGATGGGAGGGGAGATTTCGATGCAAAGTGAGGGCAAGGGGAAGGGGACGATGGTAACGATCGCGCTGCCGTTGTGTTGCGATTGACCCGAGGTTCCACTCACGGGATTGGCACGGGTATTCGTATTGCTCGGCTAACCCTTTGTGGGGTTAATATCTGACGCAAACGATCGAAACCCGCACTGGCACTCATCCGATTTGTTTGCATCGATCGATGTGTTAGAACCATATCGATCTTTCCATACAAGCAACTAGCTCTATGAAACCGTGCGGTAGACTCTGGAGTCTGAATCTCACCATTGCAAAAGCGATCGGTTTAATTTCGATGTCGATCGTCTTGACAAACCAAAGTGCCGTTTTGGCTGAGGATGGCGACAGTTTTGCGGATTGGTGCGAGGTTCGAGACCTTTTCCCCCCAGAGACTGGGCATACTTTTGAAGTTTTGCTCGAAAAAGCCAACACCTCGGATTGCCAGATTGCGGAAGAACGGTTAAGTAATTTAACTGGGATTGCCCTCATCGATGAGGGCATTAGCGATCTCTACCCCCTATCTTTTCTGGAAAATTTGACGGCGATCGATCTCAACTTCAATCAGGTGAGCGATCTATCTCCTCTCTCTTTTCTGCCCAATTTGACATGGCTTTCTCTAGAAAATAATCAAGTGAGTGATGTATCTCCCCTTTCAGGTTTAACGAATTTGACGCTTCTTTCCCTACATAATAATCAGATTCGCGATATTTCTTCTCTTGCTTCTTTGGATAATTTGACCGAACTCTATATGAATAACAATCAAATTCGGGATATTTCTCCTTTGTCTTCTCTCACAAAATTAACTCGTCTTTACCTGGGCGGAAATCAAATTAGTAGTGTTTCGGCTCTGTCTTCCTTAACATATTTGACATGGCTGGAGCTGAGCCGCAATCAAATTAGTAACGTCTCACCTCTATCTTCTTTGACGGATTTGACTTTGCTTTTCCTGAGCAGCAATCAAATTAGTGATTTTTCGCCTTTATCTTCTTTGGAAAATTTAACGAGTCTTCAGTTGGATGCAGGTCTCGATCGTACTTGTCCCTTGGAAAACCAATCGATTTGTAGTTTTTTTAGTTCGAGTACATCAGACTAATACACGACGATGTTAGCTCACTACAATCTCTTGTGGGACGAGATTTAGCAGTTCCGGCACGGATTTATCGGTCATATATCCGTTTTTATAGCTAAGCGCTATGTGCTTAGGACATTTAATTGGGCATAGAAATACCGTAGGGGTCTTAGCGCTAGCCATGCGTGAGAGCTATACGGCCGTTGACCCCTACAAGATTTCTAAAAATTTAACCCAAATTTCTTGTCATAACCGCCATGCGCTTAGCTGTAAATCATATATTTTTATCATGATTTATAGCGATTAAAAAAAACCGCAAAAAAATTAGTGAAAAATATAGCAAAAACTAGTGGCGATAACAAGCAAAATAAATAAGTTATTCGGTATGAATTACCTCTAAAAAAATCTATAAAAGCTATTTTTTTTCTCTAGTATTTACCAATTACCGAACGAATAAATTTTATATTTAGATATGCTATGATAATCTTTTTTTATCATAAAATCGATCGAAAATTAGCTATACATCGAATATTTCTTCCGACTCCCCGTTCTCCATGCCAAATTCCACCTCAAGAGGCAGATGGTCGGAACCGAGGTGAGGGCCGGTGTTGTGGGATAGACGAGTCAGCGATCGACTCTGCAAACACAAATCGATGGGAATCCTCAGCAGTGGCGGTAACGAAGCTGGCCAGGTTGTTTTCGGGCCCCAACCGGGGTTGGCGCGAACTAACCCGCTTTCGTCGAGCAGTTGCCGAAATCGATCGGACCAGGGGGTCGTGTTGAAGTCGCCGATAACGATCGCCTGACGATTTTTCGCGGCTTGCTGTTGACTCCACCTGGCGGTCGATGCAAACTCGACTTGCTGGAATTGGGAGGTTCCCCGATTGCGCGGCCGAGTCACGTGCAGGCTCAGCAGCGTGGTTTCAGCATTTCCCCATTGGATTTGGGTTTCGATGAGGGGTCGGGTGGAATACTCCGGAAGATAGATAATTTGGGCGGTGACGATCTCAATGTTGCTCGAAGATTCAGCGGGAACGAGCAGGGCAACCCCTTGGCTATCGTTTTGAGGACGGGAAAGGCGAACGTCATATCGCGAAACCTGCGATTCAATTTCCCTGCGCCAGGTAGGGGTGACTTCTTGCAAGAAAACGATGTCGGCATCGGTTTGTTCGATATACCTAGCAACACCCGCAAAGTTAGTGTTGTGGCGATCGAGGTTGAGGTGCAGCACCCGCAAGGTATTTTCTGTCTGAGCAGAAGTCGGGAAACTGGGGACAAACAGAGGCAAAATTAACGCGAAATTCAGCACCAACGGCACGAGAAACACCCAGACCCATCGAGTTGGCCGGAGGTGATCGCAGTCGCGATATCCGTTCGGATCGTTGTGGAAATCACCGGTATTCTTTCCCCCCCTGCTCCCCCTGCCTCCGATGCTCCCCCTGCCCACCTTCACGAGTGTCCTCGTTGATGTCGCTACATTTGCGGCGATCACTGTCAGTAAAATGAGGCAGTATTGCCCCCGTGGATGGTCGAGCAGTTCCAACCCCCACCACAAACGACCGAACAAACCGCAAAACGTCGCCAACCCCGCACCAACAGCAGCAAGATTGAGTAGAATGCGAGCCAATAGGAGGGCCCGATGGGCGATCGCATTTTTAAGGGTTGGCATGAGAATGGGGCGTTGGGGGAGAGAATTAAAAATTCGTCTTGAAAAGTTGAACGGGACGGAAACCGACACCGCTCACTTTTCGCAAAATGCAAAATGGACAAGGGAGAGCCGGAAGAGCGCCGCAACTGACCCATTGTCAATTGTCAATTGTCAATTGTCCATTGCCCCCCAAGCCCCCTCAAGCCGGAACTTGCACTTTCTGAGTCCCAGATAATTCAAACGCCTCGTGAACCGCTTGCAAGGCTTTGACCCCATCAGATTCGGCGATCGCGCAGCTAATTTTAATCTCTGAAGTCGTAATCATTTGGATATTAATCTGATTCCCGGCAAGGGCGGCAAACATCTTAGCGGCAACACCCGGTTGACCTAACATTCCCGATCCCACAACGCTCACTTTGGCGATCGCGGTATCGATGGCCACTTCTTGACACCCCACTTCTGCCACGAGAGGGGTGAGGATTTCCCGAGCTGTTTGGGCATCGACGCGGGCAACGGTGAAGGCGATATCGCGGGTGGGCTGTTCGTTGACGATCCGGCAGCGTTGGGACTGGATAATCATATCGACGCTGATGTTGTGTTCGGCGAGTTTTTGGAAGAACCGGGCGGCCATTCCCGATCGATCGGGCACTTGCCGGATGGCCAGACGGGCTTGATTGGGATCGAGGGCGACTCCCCGTACCGCAGGGGAGGAATCGGTGAGTGAGGATGAGCTTTCCCCTGGAGTGGGGATGGGGGAACTGCGGACTTCAAAGACGTCGCACAGGGCGGCAACAGCGCGATCGCCATCCGCCGCATCGATGGCGCAACTGAGCTTGACTTCAGAGGTGGAAATCATATCGATATTCACGCCCGCTTTCCCGAGGGCAGCAAACATTTGCGCGGCGACCCCCGGACGACCGATCATACCCGCACCGACGACGCTGATTTTGGCAATTTGCCGCTCGACGAGGACTTCGGCAGATTCTCGGGCTTCCTCTGAGGGACCGAGGGTGGGGGCAATGGCTTCGGCAATGGATTCTGCTCGCGCGGCGGAATTACGACTGACGCTGAAGGCGATGTCGTTGGTATTGCCGTCGTGAATGGACTGGATAATCAAGTCGACGTCTAAATCGCGATCGCCAATTTCACCGAAGAGTGTGGCGGCGACTCCCGGACAGTCGGGAACGCGCAGCAATGCTACCTTAGCCTGGTCCGTATCGAGTTCGATGCGATCGACCGGACGGGTCAGTTCCAGCCCTTCTAAGGGACGGGGGATGGGGTTGGGTGAGGTGACTCGGGTGCCGGGATCTTCGGTCCAGCTCGATCTCACCACCAGGGGAACGCCGTAGTTTTTGGCGATTTCGACGGCGCGGGGATGGAGGACTTTGGCCCCGAGGCTGGCGAGTTCGAGCATTTCATCGCAGGTAATATCCGCCATGAGTTGGGCTTCGGGCACTAGCCGGGGATCGGTGGTGAGAATGCCAGGAACGTCGGTGTAGATTTCGCAGCGATCGGCTTTCAGGGCGGCAGCGATGGCAACGGCAGAGGTATCGGAACCGCCCCGCCCGAGGGTGGTGATTTCGAGTTCCCCCGAAGGAGTCACGCCTTGGAAACCGGCAACGACAACGACTTTACCGTCTTTGAGATGGCGATCGAGGCGATCGGTTTGGATGCTTAAAATTCGGGCGCGGGTGTGCTGGGCTTCGGTGACAATGCCCACTTGCGCCCCGGTTAGGGAAATGGCGGGCTGTCCCGCTTCTTGGAGGGCCATGCTCAATAGGGCGATGGAAACCTGTTCCCCGGTGGAGAGAAGCATATCCATTTCCCGTCGGCAGGGGTTGGCGGAAATGTCTTGGGCGAGTTTGACTAAACCATCGGTAGTTTTGCCCATGGCAGAGACGACGACCACGACGGAGTTGCCGAATCGCGCCGTTCGACTCACCCGCGCGGCAACAGCTTGCAGGCGTTCTACCGAACCCACTGATGTGCCGCCGAATTTCTGAACGATTAGTGCCATAGGATCTGTCCCCTCAACGTGTTTGCCCCTATCTAATACACTAAACTGAGGAGTTTGTCATGTTTTGAATTGGACGTTTTGGGCGCTCGAGGTGGGAAAGTCTTGTGTGGAGACGGTTTTTGCGGTTTGCAAGAGTTGGGCGCGATCGCTCCTGGATTTCTTCAACGTATTTGCTTTCAGATCAAACCCATTTGGGATTTTGCGCACAAATCAAGAGTCCGGAGGAGATAAGTGAACTGGTGAGTGTTGTGGAAGCGATCGCCTCATCAGGGTTCGGGAGTGGAAGCAATCCGTCTGAACCTGCATTATTCATGAGCGGGTGGGGAAGGTGCGATCGTCGGTCTGTCTTGCGCGGCGATCGCAGGTGATTTGGGCGATCGAAAAGGTGTGATGGACTAAACTCAAATCCAGATAATTCAATGCAGGTTCGATTACTTGGATGCAACGGTTTGCCGATGCTGCAATTCCAGATAAATCAACAACGCATTCATATCCGCCGGGTTCACGCCCCCGATGCGCGAAGCCTGTCCGATCGTAGCGGGTCGAATTTTGCTGAGTTTTTCCCGCGACTCCTTCGAGAGAGTGGTGATACTGTGATAGTCCAAATCCTCCGGTAGTCGGCGATTGGCTTCCCGAGAAACCCGATCGATCTGGTTTTGCTGCCGTTGCAGGTAGCCGGAATATTTGAGATCGATTTCCGCCCCTTCCCGTTCGGCAAATCCGATGTCGGGATTGCCCAATCCGTAAGCATCGAGATCGGCATAGTGGAATTTGGGACGGCGCAGCAAGTCAGCTAGGGTAATCGACCCCTTGATTTTCTGCTGGGTATCGGTAGCAATGCGCACCCCTACTTCATCCCGTTCCTTAATCCGCGTCGAGTGCAACCGTTCCTTCTCGGCGGCGATATTGGCTTGTTTGGTTTGGAACAACTGCCAGCGGCGATCGTCGATCGTGCCGATTTCCCGCCCCAGAGGCGTTAAGCGGCGATCGGCATTATCAGACCGCAGTACCAAGCGATACTCCGATCGACTCGTCAGCATTCGGTAGGGTTCCCGCAACTCCTTCGTACACAAATCGTCGATCAGCGTGCCGATATAACTCTGTTCGCGGGGGAACACCAGCATTGCCTCCCCCCGGACGAATCGGGCAGCGTTCACCCCGGCGACAAACCCCTGGGCAGCGGCTTCTTCGTATCCCGTCGTCCCGTTAATTTGTCCCGCGCAGAACAACCCCTCAATTTTTTTCGTCATCAGCGTCGGGTAACACTGAGTGGCTGGCAAGTAGTCGTATTCGACCGCATACGCCGGCCGCAACATGACGCAGTTTTCCAAGCCGGGGAGAGTGCGCAGCATTTGCAGTTGCAGGTTTTCCGGCAGTCCCGTGGAGAACCCCTGAATGTAGAGTTCGGGAATATCCCGACCTTCGGGTTCGATGAAAATTTGGTGGCTTTCCTTATCGGCAAACCGAACGATTTTATCTTCGATGCTGGGGCAGTAGCGGGGGCCTTTGGCATCCACCCAACCGCCGTATACCGGAGATAAATGCAGGTTGTCGCGAATAATTTTGTGGGTGGCAGCCGTCGTGCGGGTGAGGTGGCAGTTCATCTGTTCCCGTTCCACCCAGGCTTCGGGATCGAAACTGAACCAGCGCACTTCCTCGTCCGGGGGTTGGGGTTCGAGAATGCTAAAATTGACCGATCGCTTATCCACTCGCGCCGGGGTTCCGGTTTTCAGGCGATCGGTTTCAAAGCCCAGACGTTGCAGGGTTTCCGTCAGTCCGATAGCGGCAAATTCCCCTGCCCGTCCCGCTTGCATAGATTTGTTGCCTACCCAAATCGTACCGCCGAGGAAGGTTCCAGTGGTTAAAATAACAGCTTTGCATCCAAACGCCACGCCGAAGTAGGTTTGTACCCCGACCACTTCTTCATTCTTGCCCAACACCAAATCCGTTACCATCCCCTCGCGAACGGACAGGTTTTCTTGGTTCTCGACGATTTGCTTCATGATGGCGGCGTATTCCCGCTTATCCGTCTGTGCCCGCAGCGATCGCACGGCAGGTCCCCGCGAGGCGTTCAGCACCCGTTTTTGCAGGTAGGTGCGATCGGCCATCTTGCCAATTTCGCCCCCCAAGGCATCGACTTCGTGTACCAGTTGCGACTTGGCTGGCGCGCCGACGGCTGGATTGCAGGGTTGCCACGCAATTTTATCCAGATTCAGGGTCAGCAGCAGAGTTCGGCAGCCCAGACGGGCCGCAGCCAGGGCAGCATCGCATCCAGCGTGTCCCGCCCCCACCACTACGACATCAAATTCATCTTGAAATTCTACGGGGGATGTAACGGTCATGGTTTGGTGTCTTGGATTAGGCTTATATTTTAGCGGGTTCTGGGGGTTTGGAGGCAGGGACGGAAACGGCGGCAGAAGTCGAGAATGGGTGATTGAAAATGAGAAACGGACACTCCCCCCGATCCTTTCACGTCTAGCTTTTTCGCAATTCATGCGATCGCTGGTTGGTGTCGAACGAGATAGTAAGGGTTCGCTTCTACCCCATCTGCCACGATCGAGATCGATCTCGTGTATTACGATTTTTTGTAGTACGAGTTTATGTAATACGTTTTGGTCGGGTCTCCAGGGAGAGCGATGGAAACATCGAGTCAGCTGAATTTCCCTGGATTCACCCAGCTCTGTCAGTTCATAAACAAGCACTGTCGGGGAAACACGAGTTCGATCGGGTTGGTACGGGAGCGCTCTCCTTACCAAATTATTGTGGTAGGCGACTGAGGATAGATCGGCTGAAGTACTACAGAAATCGATTGACTAGTCTGTTTAAGCCAACCACGACACCCGAGATAGAATTGCGAAAACCCTTAATTTACAAGCAAAATTGGACTTTCTCAAAAAAAGTTCTTCCAACCCCTTGACATAAATGTAGTATGTTTGTAGTATATAAATAAGCGAGCGGGAAACAGCCAAACGGTCAATCCAAAACGGCAAGCTCCAACGCGCACCGAACCTTGAAAATTGAATAGCAATAAACCATGTCACAAATATTCGGACAAGCGCGGTTTTTTCTCCTCTTCCGGAGTTTAGACCCCTCGGTTTTTCTCCCACGAGGAATGCCGCCAAACCGTCCGAGATTCCGCACATCGACTGTCAACTTCCTGGGGTTGTAACTCAGTAGTGTAGAGTGCTTGTCTGTCGAACAAGAGGTCGCGTGTAACTCCTAACGGAGACGCTTCGCGAACAAATCCCGTCAGCCCCGTTTGACAGTTGAATGCGGACAAACATTTTGTTGTTAATTTTCTTTTTTTAAAAGAATGACAATTCGCAAATTGCTCAAAGTGTCAGGTTCTGGCTTCGATCCCCCCTAGCCCCTCTTATGAAGGGGGGAATTAGAAAAAGTTTCTCTTTTCGATAGAAAGGTAATCAAAAAAGTCCCCCTTTTTAAGGGGGATTTAGGGGGATCTTCAAGTTTCGATCGACTCAAAGAATCCTATTCTTGCAAGTATCGAGTTTGCGGTTTTTAGCCCAAAAATCCCGTTAGAAGCCTCAAAATCGAACCTTGAACTTTGAGCGCCATAGTCTCGTAGGCAAAGGGTTTAAGCCGTCTGCCCCTCAAGCAGAAGATTGCGTGTAACTCCTACCGGAGACGCTTCGCGAACAAATCCCGTCGAGACTATTTTCAGCGAATAGTTGATAGCGCTCGGTTGAGAGTCATCAATTGATACCACGATCGACTGAGCTGGTCAGGTAGCCAAGTGGTTGAAGGCTTTGGTCTGCAAAACCGAAATCGTGGGTTCGATTCCCACCCTGACCTTTCGTTGCAGCGTAGCTTAAAGGTAAAGCACCAAGCTCATAACTTGGTCGATGCGGGTTCGACTCCCGCCGCTGTAACCACAACCTGGGGGAATGGTGTAACGGCAACATTTCAGTCTCCAAAACTGACGTTCTAGGTTCAAATCCTAGTTCCCTCGCCTTGCAAAATTACCATTGCAATCTTGCATTTTTAATTTTGCGAAAAGCGATCGGTTTCTTCTATCCCGTTCAACTTTTCAAAATGCATTTTTGATTTTGTATTTTTGATTTTTAACTTCCTAGTGCCGTAGGCAAATTGGATTAAGCCCCTTGTCTTTCAAGCAAGTGATTGCGGGTTCGAGTCCCGTCGGCACTATCGATACGAGCGATTGTATCTAACATCGAGTTCGCAGAGTTAGACCGAATTCGAGAAAACCTGGGTCGGCTCGCCTATGAGGGTGGGCAGCGGTCTGTAAAACCGTCGTTTTTATACGTTGTAGGTGCGAATCCTATCCGACCCGCTTTGGAGAGGTGGCCGAACGGTAAGGCACTTCACTGCTAATGAAGCATGGGGTAATCCCTCATTGCAGGTTCAAATCCTGTCCTCTCCGCCTTTCGGACGAACGAACGGTAACCCGCTAATGCGAGCATCTTGCTCGCGTGAAGTATTTTACCCAGTTCGTCCCCCATGAGAGCGTGGTGTAAGTGGATAACATCTCAGGCTACGACCCTGAAGACTTGGGGGTTCGACTCCCTCCGCTCTCGTTGCTGGAGAGATGGCCGAGCGGTCGAAGGCACGATCTTGGAACGATCGATCGGGTAATACACCCGACGGGGGTTCAAATCCCTCTCTCTCCGCTTATCCCCCGGTAGCTCAGTTTGGTGAGAGCGCTGGTCTGAAAAACCAGAGGTCGTCAGTTCGATACTGACCTGGGGGGCTTACGTTGCCTCATAGCTCAATGGTAGAGCGAGCGGCTGTTAACCGCGCGGTTGTAGGTTCGAGTCCTACTGGGGCAGCCATTTATTGCCGGGTGGACGAATTGGCAAGTCGCAGTCCTCTGAAGTCTGAGATACAGGTTCGATCCCTGTCCCGGCATCCAATGGGAAGTATGCAAACAGGCAAAGCAGCTTGCCTTTGAAGCAGGTGTTTGGGGGTTCGATTCCCTCCTTCCCAGTTATGCTCCTGTAGCCCAATCGGAAGAGGCAGCAAGCTTAAACCTTGCGTGTTGCTGGTTCGAGTCCAGTCAGGAGTATTTACGGGATGTAATTCAGCGGCCAGAAGCCTTGTTTTGGGGACAAGGAGTCGCAGGTTCGAGTCCTGCCGTCCCGATTCTGCCCCTGTGACGTAATTGGAAACCGTCGCTCGCTCAGACCGAGTGTTTTGCAGGTTCGACTCCTGTCAGGGGTATTAATCAGTGTCTGTACTGCTTCACTTAGTAGTATACACTTGATTATTCATATAAAATGTGTATTAAATGGAGGAATGAGAAGACATGATATTTTAAGCAAAGAAGCCCAAATCAGGCAGTGGATTAGCGAACACCGTTCTAAGGCATTTATTTGTAGTCAACTTGACTGTAGACCAATGACCTTAGAAGCGTATCTCGCTAAAATGAACATTATCTACAAAGGTAATCAAGGTGGGCGCGGATATAAAACAGGTCAACAAAAACCTGCAAGTGATTATCTTTATCAAGGGTCAATTATCAATCCACATCACTTGAAGCTAAAGCTGATTAGAGATGGCATCAAAATTGCAGAATGTGAGTCCTGCCATACAACAACTTGGTTAAATGGCGATGTTCCTTTGGAACTTCATCACATTAACGGAGATCGCTATGATAATAGATTAAAAAATCTTCAGCTATTATGTCCTAACTGCCATGCTCTGACCGATAACCATGCAGGTAAAGCTCACAAATCCTTGAAGAAGAGATTAAATTCTAAAAAAGCGATCTCATCTGTGAGTGGCAATCAAAATAATAGCCGCTTTGTCAGCACGCTAGTATTTGATAGTGCAGAAAGTCGAAATCGTTGGCACAAAATACCACTCGAACGTAGAAGTTTAATCAATAATGGAGATGGGAGTTACAGTTGCAAGCTTGAGCATACAATCTGCTCGTACTGCGGTAAATCGCTTGCTAGCCAGGATTGCAATACTTACTGTTCTCGAAGATGCTACAGGCTAGCATCTAGGAAAGTTATCCGACCCTCCAAGGAAGAACTAGAAAAACTAGTTTGGTCAAAACCAACTCGACAAATCGCTCAAGAGTTTGGCATTAGTGATAAGGCAATTGAAAAATGGTGTAAAGCTTATGGTATCGATAAACCTCCTAGAGGGTATTGGGTCAAAAAAGAACATGGAAAAATTTAAAGATCGTTCTTTTCAAGGTAAATTTTAAACTCAAAATACCTGGGTGTGGCGCAGTTGGAAGCGCGGAAGTTTCGGGAACTTCAGGTCGCAGGTTCGATCCCTGCCACTCAGACTTTTACCCCTGTAGCCCAATCGGAAGAGGCACTAGGCTAAGAACCTAGGGGTTGCTGGTTCGAGTCCAGTCAGGGGTATCGCAGGGATGGAGCAAAGGCGGCTCATCAGGTTCATACCCTGAAAATCAGCAAGTTCAATTCTTGCCCCTGCTCCCAAATCGTACTGAAAGTGCGATCGCATTTCTAAAGGTTCCATTCGATAGAGGTTTCAAAACGATGTTCGATCGAAAATAGAGGTATTGATGTCGATCTTTGCCAATCATGGAATGCAAACTCTGCGATCGGGAAATGGAGCAATTAACGCTGCATCACCTGATTCCCCGACAAGCCACCAAACGCAAAAAAGCTAAACCCAGTCCAACCATCGAGATTTGCTCGGCGTGCCATCGCCAAATTCACGCTTTGTTCGATAACAAGCACTTGGCAAATCATCTGAATACCTTGGAAAAGCTCAAAAGCGAACCCAAAATGCAGAAATTCCTCTGTTGGATTGGCAAACAGCAAAGTGGCAAAAGGGTGAGAGTGCGACGCCAACGGTAACCATCGATCGCGATCGCACCAGTGCGAGCATCTTGCTCGCGTTTGCGAATCATTAAAGCAGCAAGGTGTCTGGATCTTGGGTGGCTACAATTTGCAGTTGTGGTGTAACCGGCAACACAAGGGTATGGTAAACCCTCGATTTGGGTTCGAGTCCCAACTTCTGCTCTGAATTTTTAATTGTTTTCAATTCAAATCGCACGCTTTACAAAGGCAACCAGCGATAAACAGCAACGTCGAGCTGATGGCTGACTGCTGACGGCTGACTGCTATTAGACGCAGGTGTGATGTAACAGGAAACATGAGGCTCTCGTAAAGCCTTCTTGCGAGTTCGATTCTCGCCATCTGCTTTAGTTCATTTCGGTTGAGGAGGTGTCAAGAATGACAACGATGACAGTCACGGATGCGCTGGCGGAACTGACGCTGCTCGAAAAGCGCATCGATTCAGCCCGCGCGGCTCTCGATAACAATGCTTTAATTGCCGTGGTAGAAGTGGGTAAAGTGCCGACGGGTTATAAGTCTCGTCAGGAACACGCTTCCCAAGCCAGAGCGGCCCTGCAACGGGTAGACGCGCTGATTGCCCGACGGCGTACGATTAAGCGATCGGTCGTTTTGTCCAACGCTTCGACGATGGTGACGATCGCCGGAGAGGAAATGACGGTGGCTGAGGCGATCGAAATGAAGAACTTCATCGACTACTACGAAGGTGTTCTCAACACGATGCAGTCGGCTTACAGTCGCGCTCGGAAAGACTACGATATTGCCAAGGTACGGGTTAAAGATCGACTCGACAAACTGGCGATCGAAGTGTTAGGTAAAAACGCCTCTGCTGAGAAGTATCAATCTCTTGCCGATAGCTTCCTGGCACGGGAAGGCGTGGAACTCCTCGATCCGATCGATATTGCCGAAAAAATTGAGGGACGGCAAACCTTTGTCGAAGACTTTAACTCAACCGTCGATCGCGTTTTGTCCATTAGCAACGCCCGAACGACTGTCGAAATTCCCGACTAATTTGAAGTAAGCATTTAACGTGCTGGTCGCTCGAAAACTTCTAAATTTGTGGTTATTGATGGATAGCTCAACTGCGTTAGAGCGCACGATTTACCCATCGTGAGGTGTGGAATTCGCAATCCACTCCATCATCCCTATTTCTTAAAGCTCAAAGCTCAAAGCTTAGCGCTTAAAACTCAAACCACAAACGTTAGAACATCAACCGTCAAACGCCAAAGTTTAATCCTCGATAAAATCCAGGGTAAGGGTTGCAGGTTCCACAAAACCTTGAAGTTTCCTCCTGGCTGAGCGGTCAGCATTTTAAAATCATCTCAAAACTCTCTCAAAATTCACATCTTGCGGATATGGTGTAACGGCAGCATCTGAGTCTTCCAAACTCTAGGTACGAGTTCGAGCCTCGTTATCCGCTTGATAGCGGTTTTCAAAAAAATTCACCCCGAGCATAATGGGTTGGAAAAATCAGAGAACCTGTAGGGGTAGTGCCCCTGTGCCTACCCCGCTTCAGTGGGTTGAGTTCAACCTTCATGAAAACCGCTATATCTGGTCCTGTAGCTCAGTTGATAGAGCGCTTGTCTTACAAACAAGATGTCGCAGGTTTGATTCCTGCCGGGACTACTTTTGGGAGTGTCGCCTCATGGATTGGGCATCGGTCTTCTAAACCGATTTGTGTAGGTACTCTTCGAGAAGGCTTCGCCTACAATTCCTACCACTCCCGTTAAACTTTATGAATTTAAAAGGAGGTGATTATCTTCTTTGTTGCATATTAAACATCAAAGTTCAAATTCCAACACCAAACATTGGAACTCAAATCTCAAAATGGCGATCGCATTTAGCGTGACCTAACCTCTAAGAGCCTACATACTAAGTATGAGAGGAATGGTACTACTGCCATGCAGTAGGTGCGTGAGAACGGGGAGTGCGAAAAACCTGGGAGGTGAGCGTAGAAGTCGCTATCCTTTAAAGAGTGTGTAATAACTCACCAGCGGAGTCCCCCTAGTAACTGAGAAAGCACAATGCTCTGGGAACTCGCACGCGATTTTTCAAGATGCGATCGCCTGTTATTTGAGACAGACAATTTAGACATTCCGCCAGGTTTTTGAAGAGAAGCTGGCGGCGATGAAAAAAGTCGGCGTTCTTGGTTCGGCAATAAATCGAGGCTTTAGTACCAAATAACGGCAGTCATGATGAATAATATAGCCCACAGCAAATCAAATGGAATTTGGGAACTCGGCTTCGACGAATTGTCTGTGCCCCCACTCGGATCCGCTTCAGAGCTTCCATTGGCACGTGTTGTCGCCGTGCATAAAGATAGCTTTGTAATTTCAAATGGTCGGACCGATGTATTTGCCCAGTTGACTGGTAGGTTTCACTATCAAGTTGAGTCTGCAATTGACCTGCCAACTGTGGGGGATTGGGTTCGAGCAGAGTTTTTTGATGATGATACTCATGCGATCGTTCATCAACTCATTCCAAGAAAAAGTCTTTTGAGGCGCAAGAGTGTTGGAAAAAACATCGATTATCAGTTAATTGGTGCAAATATCGATGTTGCATTCGTTCTTCAGTCTCTCGACGAAAACTTCAATCCGCGTCGCCTCGAACGATATTTGGTGATGATTCGCGAGAGCGACATTGTACCTGTTGTACTGTTTAGTAAATGCGATCTTTTGGCGCGCGAGGAGGTTGAAGAGAAACTCGAAAGTATTAGCGACTTGGTCGTTGGGCTTGATGCGATCGCATTTAGTAACGAAACCGGCGTGCAGTTGGAAAAAATACAAGCGCTAATGCGCCCGCGCAAAACCTACTGTCTTGTTGGTTCGTCAGGTGTTGGTAAATCAACACTGCTCAATCGACTTTTGGGGCACGATCGGATTGACACGCAGCCCGTGCGGGAGAAAGATAGTAAAGGGAAGCATACCACGACGCATCGCCAATTAATTCGATTGTCCTCCGGCGCACTGGTCATTGATACCCCTGGAATGCGTGAATTGGGCAACCTCTTCATTGAGGCTGGAATCGAAAAAACATTTTCCGAAATTGCCGAACTCGAGCGCGAGTGCAAGTTCAAAAATTGTTCGCATACTAACGAAAAAGGCTGCGCTATCCGCGCTGCGATCGAACAAGGCGTACTTTCCGAGAAACGCTACGAGAACTACGCCGCTATGCAACGGGAGGCGGCATATAATGAGATGTCCTACTACGAAAAGCGCCAGAAAGACCGCGCGTTCGGGAAGATGATTAAGTCCGTCAAAAAACACAAGAAAAAGTATTAGCAGACTGTGGAAGACGCGCAGGTGAGTTTTGGAGTAAAGCAATGACTATTTATTTTTATAGCACTCGCGAAAAACCTTACGGTTGTTTCTCCAACTTTTCTCGACACGGTTTCGAGTTAGATGGTCAGTGGTGGCCGACTAGCGAGCATTATTTCCAAGCTCAAAAATTTGCTACGACCGATCGCCCTTGGTTTGACAAAATCCGTGAGGTCAAAACTCCGAAAGATGCGGCGAAAATGGGACGCAGCCGCGAACATACCTTGCGGCAAGATTGGGAAGATGTGAAAGACGAAATCATGCAACGCGCGGTGTTGTGTAAATTTCAAACCCATACCGATATTCGCGAGATTCTCTTGGCAACAGGAGATGAGGAAATCGTCGAAAATGCACCAGGGGATTATTACTGGGGATGTGGAAAATATGGAACTGGTCAAAACAAACTCGGACAAATTTTAATGGTCGTACGAGGAATTTTACGTCAGTCATAGTTCGATCGAAATGATAATTTTGGGGCCATAGCTCAATTGGTAGTAGCGCCTGCCTTGCAAGCAGGAGGTTAGGAGTTCGATTCTCCTTGGCTCCACTTGTCCTTTTCTGGACGTTCGTTTTTCAAGCAAGTAAGGAGGTGAACCATGCCTGTAATCGTCATGGATGTGACCCATGCTGAAGCACATCCCAATGCAGAGAGTTTGCGGGTTTATTCGATGAAAGCCTCCGGTTACGATGAGGTACAAACTATTGCTAACCTGGAAAATATTTATGAAGTGGGCGATCGGGTAGCCGTTGCTTTAGCTGGTTCGATCCTCAAAGATGGCACAAAAATTAAACCCGCCAAACTTCGAGGAGTGCGCTCTTTTGGCATGGCATTGGGTAAAGTTGACGATGCGACGGGTACCGATCTTTCCGAGCTGTACTGTCAAAAAACAATGGCAAAATCGGCTCAACTGCAAAAATGGCCGAGCATTGAGTTATTACACAATTTGTATCGCAGTTTGGAAAAAATTGGAGAAACACCCAAAATTACCTATCGAGCAAAAGTGAAACTTGATGGGACTAACGCTGGGGTTCAGATTTTCTCCGACGGTCGAGTTGCTGCTCAAAGTCGCACGCAGATCGTTACCCCCGAAAATGATAATTTGGGATTTGCAAATTGGGTCGATCGAAATCTCGAATATTTCTCTAACCTTGCGAGTTCCGAACCTCATTCATTCGAGAAACGCTGAAGTGTCTCGTAATTCCTGACGATCTTTCGGGGTGCATTGCGTCCTATATCCCTTCCCTCATGGTGTCTGAAGTCGAAGCCGTGGAGACGCTAGCGGAGTGAAGCTAGTCATTAGCGGGTGCAACTCCCGTCAGACACCCCTTTTTGGATGGGCAGGGGGGCATGGGGAGCATGGGGAGCAGGGGGAGAAAACTGCTTGTACGATCGCCATTTGCCATCATTTTGGAAGCTGCTGCTCAAGGTGAGCAACTTGTCTCGAAAACAGGAGTACGACCAGTGCGTAGGGGTTCGATTCCTCCAGCTTCCGCTTCGAGAGTTGGCACGAGCTTCACTCTCCCCCAGCTTCCCCCGCTCCCGTTTCTCCCCCTGCTCACCTTCACCCGTATCCTCAGATTCTTGTCTGCAATAAAACCCTTGGGGATGTAGCTCAATTGATAGAGCAGTCGGCTCTTAACCGATTCGTTGCAGGTTTGATTCCTGTCATCCCCTTTTGGAAGATGCCGCCGACGGGACGGCAACTGGTCTTGAAAACCAGGGTACGGCAGCGATGTCGTAGGTGTATGCGCGAAGGCGCAGGCTACGCCCACGATTCCTCCATCTTCCTCTCATCCGCCAGAGGCTAAAAAGCGAGGCACCGTGCTGATAACGCGGGGATAGAAGGGGCAGTACCTTCCTGGCGGACTGGCTACAATAAAAACATGGGGAGGTCGCCTAATTGGAATGGCACCGGAGAAAAGTTGGAAACCGGCTCCCACAAGGACAACCGGGTTTGACGGAGTAGGGTAAAAAGTTGCATCGCGACGTTCCCCGAAACGAAGAACGGGCAACGGGTTGCAGAAGCACTGAAAGGAATTCAATGTCCGAGATGGGGGAAGTTCCCATCTGCTTTCAGGTAGTCAGTTTTATCTGCCTGTGGGTAGTAAGGAAGCGCATTTTCCTGAAAGTTGCCGTTGGTTGATGCGGGTTCGAGTCCCGTCCTCTCCATTTATATCGCTATAGCTAAGAATATCTGTGATATTGAGCTTTGGAGGCTTCGGAGGCTTCGGAGGCTTCGGGGGCTACATTCCCTCAATTCTCCCCCATCTCCCGTTCCTCCCCCATCTCCCCTTTCTCTCTAATTCTGGGTGGTTGGCATAGCGGCCGTGCAGCAGACTTTTAATCTGCCTTAGATGGGTTCGACTCCCATACCACCCTTTTTTTGAATCCAGCTACGACTTTCCAGTGGCGAACTTTTCGAGTTGTGACAACTCCCCTAACGCCCGAGTAACGATCGCATCTTGTTGGGATGAGGAAAGATTCGATCGATCCGCCAAGCGTTCCAGACAAGCGCGCAAATTCCCCAGATGAACCTTGATATCCTCAGCAGATATATCGACAGTATTCTGCTCTAAGGGCGATTCTGGGGAATTTTGTCGTGTCAACCCATCCTCTGAAGAATCGTGTTTTTCTTCCAATTCATCCACGGTGCGCTGCAAGGTTTCCACCACCCCATACATCTCCATGGGATCGAAAATTCGCAGCAAACTCGTTTGCGTCACGATACCCAAACCGCCACCCCAATTCCACGACACCACCAACCGCCGAACGCGACGTTTTTGCATCTCTCGATGTGCCGTCCACAGGGAATCTTCCGGACTCAGCAAAAATAACGGAGAACTCATCACCGCTTCTGCGGTTGTATCGTCTAAGTTCAATCCCAAAGCCTGAAATTGGACGATATCTCGTTCGGTGACAATACCGACGGGTAACGCAAAGGGTTCCCCATCGGCCTCGATAATCGCCACGCAACTAACGCGATGTTGGGCCATCAACTGGGCTACACCCAGCACCGACGTACTCAACGCCGCTTGAATGACGGGTGTTGTCATCACTTCCGACACCCGACGCATTTTCAACAGATTCGCCGGACGTAACACCCGACGGATACTTTCGGAGGAAACGACTCCCACAAGTCGATCGCGATCGTCTACGATGACCAGATGGCGCATTCGATACCGGCGAAATAAAAACAACACCGCAAAAATATCTTTAAATTCGCTGTATTTGAAGGTAATCACCGGATGGACCATGATGCGCGCGACGCCGACTCCGGCAAAATCGACTCCATCCGCAGTCAGGCGGACGATATCTCGTTCGGTAAAAATGCCGATTGCTTTATCGCCCGCAAGTGCCAGTACGCAGCTCGATCTCGCTCCAGTTAACGGTATGGTGTTGGGGTCGGAACCGGTCACCCCATCCACCGTCGAGTTAGCAGTTGAGTTAACCTCCGAACCCCCATTCGCCCGCGTTTGATTCATCAGGGCGATCGCATCGAGCAAAGGCGTTTCCGGCGATACGATTAACGGATGACGATCGATGGCATCCTCCAAAGATGGCGTTCCCACAGTCGAATCGTCGAATTGCATAACCACTGCCCATCAACCCTCACAGAACTTCTGAGACACTCGATCGTCGACCTCAAACAGGGATGTAACAGTTGAGATAATCAAAACAAATAATACGTATAGATTTTGTTGCTCTAATGGTGTAGGATGAAACACATCTTACAAAAACCTTAAATGGGGAAACGTCAGGGAGGAAATTGCTGCTGAGTGCGGCTCGAATCAAAGTCACTTGAGTTTGCGATCGTTTAACGCTGGGGATTGTTGCGGATTCTTTCCATAGAGTCGATCGAGAACTCGCTTAACAGAAATTCGCTGCCATTGCTGACCTCGCTTGGTTTTGTAGCCGTGCTGGTTGAGCCAATCGGCAACCTGTTGCAGGGACTTACCAGATTTATGGTGACGGCGAATTAACTCGATAATTTCCTGTTCGAGGGGATTTGCTACCAACTCGCCATTCAAAGCTTGCTGACCGAAAGCCGGAGAACCGTAGCCCGCATAACCGCCCTGGGCAGCTTTAGCTTGCCGCCCGCGTTCTAACCGATTCCAAACTGTCTGACCAACCGCTTTTTTCGCTGTCATGGCTCTTAAAAATTGCAGAAACAATTCGCTCAAAGATTCCGCGACTCGTAGAAGCATGGTAGCTCAGATTGCGTCGGGGCGATCGTGACAATTCCCTAATTTATTTCACGCTTTTAATACATTTGGCTCCTAGGTTGAGCCTGTCAACTTCATTGAAATACCAATTCAATCTCAACATGATGATGCGACTCATTTTTCTTGGCGCACCTGGTGCAGGTAAAGGAACTCAAGCAGCTAACCTCGCCCAAACTTGGCAAATTCCTCACATTTCCACCGGGGATATTTTGCGTCAAGCCGTTGCCGATCGAACCCCTCTCGGTGTGAAAGCCAAATCCTTTATGGATGCAGGAGAACTGGTTCCCGACACCCTCGTCATTGCCCTGATTGAAGAGCGTTTGGGTCAACCTGATGCTGGCATGGGTTGGATTCTCGATGGCTTCCCCCGGAATCTCGTGCAAGGGGATTCTCTCAACGCACTACTCGAACGGCTAGAACAACCTTGCGATCGAGCGGTCTATTTCGACGTAGAAACTGAAGCTCTCGTGGAACGGATGCTGGCACGGGGACGCAAAGACGATAACGAAGAAACCATTCGCCGCCGTTTGCAAGTGTATCGGGAGCAAACTACGCCGCTCATCGATTTTTATCACCAGCAGGGATGTTTGGCTCAAATTGACGGCAATCGCTCCGTTGAAGAGGTAACGATCTCCCTGAATGAAGCGCTAAAAGCTGCCGTTGGAGTCTAAATTGACTTCGTTTGCCGTGTGCCGATAATTTTTAAATTCTGGGTTTAATTCTGGGTCAATTTTTATGAGTCAAGCTGTTGCATCTCGACCGATCGATATTGATAAAATTCTGAGCGCTCGAGGTCTAGTTGTTGTCGAGTGTTCTGCGTCTTGGTGCGGCCCGTGCAAGGTAATTGGACCGCTCGTCGATCGACTTTCCCAAGAGTATGGCGATCGCCTCCAGGTCGTCACTCTTGATGTGGAAGAAAACAAAGCGTTCGTTAAAAAAGTGCAGTTGCGCAGTATTCCTGCCGTACTTATTTTTCAAGATGGCAAGCTCGTGGAAAATATTGTGGGTCTTGCCCCTTACGATCGGTTTGCTCGTGCGGTCGAAAAATACCTTTAAATCCGATCTGTTGCTCGAACGATCGATTTAGAACTCGAAAATTTTGACGAGAGAAAAGCAGAGATTTTTATGCATACAGCTCAAGCAGTGCCATGCCCAAATTGTGGCAGTTTTGCGAAGCGACTTCACGTTCTGAATACCAAGGTGATGAACTCAGACCGTGCCGAATATCGGATAACTCGAACGGAGTGTTCTGCCTGTGATTACTTGATGGTCACTTGTTCGAGCGACGGTTAAGTTGGTTTTGAGGGGATTGATGAGGGATTCAGATTTTCCATAAACTGAATCCCTTAATTAAGTTGTGTATCAAAAGATGAAAGTAACGATGAACGTCGGCGATCGCATTCGAGTTAAAGAAAATATTGTGGTCTATCACCACCCGCAACATCGCAACCAACCCTTTAGCTTGCAGGGTTTAGAAGGAGAAGCCGTCGAAATTATGGTCGATTGGAAAGGTCGATCGATTAGTCCGAATTTTCCAGTTAAAGTCAAGTTCGAGCGTCGATTTCAAGCTCACCTGAGTCCCAACGAAATCGAAGTTTTGAATTGAATTTGAATTAAAATAGAAGTGCAACGACAGAAATATTAAAGTTGTAAATCTACTGGATAAAGAGGTCTTATCGTGCTAAAAGCAGAAGATATTATGACCCGAGAGGTCGTAACCATTGAGGGGTCTGCTACTGTTGCAGCTGCTGTTGGGTTAATGAAAGACAAGGGTTTGCGGGCGCTGATTGTCGAACCGCGTAATGAAAACGATCCCTACGGTATGGTGACAGAAACTGATATCGTTTATAAGGTTGCTGCCTACGGACACGACCCCAAGAAAACGCGGGTTTACGAAATTATGACCAAGCCCTGTATCGTGGTTAATCCCGAACTGGGGGTCGAATACGTCGCGCGGTTATTTGCCAATACTCGCCTCCGTCGCGCCCCGGTGATTAAAGAGAAACTACTCGGTATCATCTCCGTCAGCGATATCCTGAAAAAAGGCGACTTCATCGAAAAGCCGAAACGACTCTTTATTGAAGACGAAATCGAAGCGGCCCGAGATGACGCACGGACGATTTGTGCTGAAAAAGGCGCGACTTCTAAAGAGTGTGCTGCGGCTTGGGATATCGTCGAAGAACTGCAAGCAGCAGCCGCACACCAGCGCGCCGATAAAAAAGCAAGCGAGTCAAATTCACTGAAGTCCTACTGCGAGGAAAATCCCGATGCGCCGGAATGCCGCATTGATGATAATTAATTAGCAATTAAGTCCGATCGGGTTCAATGGTCAGCGACCGGCAAACGGATTGAGACTCTAATTTCAGCATTGTCAGGGTCAATAGTATTGTAGGGGTTAACGACCGTTGACCCCTACAGATGTTTGTTAGATTCTTAACAATGATGAGTCGATTCGATCGAATTCCCAATTCTTCAGTCGGGAATCGCTCTTTTCAAGCTATCTTAAAAATTGTCATCGGATGAGGGGAAATTGAGTCAATATTTTACGACATTGAGATGATTTCAGAAATCCATCGACATACACACGATCGAGAGGTCTTTAATTTAACGTGAGTTCGGGTTCAGACCACTTTTGAGGGTATTCTCTCGTGAGAATCAGGTTTTCAGTCAACGAAATAATGAGGGTTTCAGCTTATCCCGAACTGACGTTAATTTAGCCTATTGAGACAACCCGATTCCACACTTATCAATTTATCAAAAACAATTCAAACACTAGGCTGTGTTGACATTTGGCGTTCAACCCCATGTGATGACTGAATTTCATCTGTACGAGCGCAATGCTTCGTAAACACTACGGGTAAAGGCTTCGAGTATGAAATGTCAACAGAACCTAAATTTCACTAAACTTGACAATTTCTTCAGCCGATAACCGAGAGCGAGCCACTCGAACGGGAAGATGAGTGGCATTGGCATAGCCATCAATGGGTTCGCGCAGTAATAATCCGTATAGTTCTTCTTCTGATTGTGCTGCGGCATCGAGTTGGAGATAAACCCGTTCGGGTGCATAGAGTCGCAAAAGTCGAACTTGCCAGCGGGTTTTGATATTCTTAATTGAAGTGGCCATTTGAGAATTGGAGTCTCCCATTTCACAGGCAACTTTCCAAGCTTTGTTAATCTTAATGATTTCACAGACAAGTTGCTCGAAACTTGCGAGTGGATAGCGACAAGAATTTGTGGGATTCATACTGTTGAAAAAGGATGGCAAAGATGCACCTATCTCCACGTTAATTTTTGGCTGGGATTCTTAGCCTCGGTAATTCTACGTATTTTTCGTTAAAGTTCCTTCGATCGATGCCATCAAAAACGCGACCCTATACAGCGATCGCGTTTAACATATTTTATGGTTAGATTGTTAGCGTCAGTTTAATTAAATGAGTTTAACTGCTCGCAAGCCGAACATTAAAATGACAGCCGTAGCAAATGCACCACCGAGCATTAAAACATAAACAAGTGCGCCGGACATTAACTATTCTCCATTTTCGATCGATATAAACTATTGAAACACGCCATGCGCTAAAATACATCCCACAAATACGTTTGCGTGGGGTAAAGTGTCTAAATGTCTGCGATCGAGGTGAAGTTACCCCAGCAGTCTTACCAAATCGAGATTGCTGCGGGAAAATTGGATCGGCTCGGAGAGTTGATGGGGCCGTTGAAATTAGGTCAAAAAGTACTCGTGGTGTCCAACCCAGAAATTTTCGGACATTACGGACAACGAACGATCGCTGCATTAGAAGCTGCAGGATATGAGGTTGCCCACCACCTCATACCGGCAGGGGAACAATATAAAACCCTCGAATCCATTCAAAAGATTTACGATACCGCCCTCGGGTTTCGCCTGGAACGTTCCTCGACGATGGTTGCCCTGGGCGGTGGGGTGGTTGGAGACATGACCGGATTTGCGGCGGCAACTTGGCTGCGGGGACTAAATTTCGTGCAAGTTCCCACTTCTTTGCTGGCAATGGTGGATGCCTCCATCGGCGGTAAAACTGGAGTCAACCATCCCCAGGGGAAAAACCTCATCGGTGCGTTTTATCAACCTCGCCTGGTTCTCATCGACCCGGAAGTGCTGCAAACTCTTCCGGAACGGGAATTTCGGGCAGGCATGGCTGAGGTCATTAAATATGGGATTATTTGGGACGATCGGTTGTTCGAGCAGTTGGAAAATGCCCCTCGCCTCGATCGCCTCGAATATTTGGAGACTGCACTCTTAGAAGAGATTTTAGGGCGATCGTGCCAAGCCAAAGCCGATGTCGTCAGTCAGGACGAAAAGGAAGCGGGGTTGCGGGCGATTCTCAACTACGGTCACACCATCGGTCACGCTGTGGAAAGCCTCACAGACTATACCACCTTCGTGCACGGGGAAGCGGTTGCCATCGGGATGGTTGCGGCCAGCCGAATCGCTATTGAGTTGGGACTGTGGAATGCACAATGCGATCGCCGTCAGTTGGCACTCATTGAAAAAACCCAATTGCCGACCCAGGTTCCCCCGAATTTAGCCGTGGATGATATCCTCACGGCCTTGCAAAGCGATAAGAAAGTCAAAGGTGGAATCGTCCGCTTCGTCCTCCCCACGCAAATCGGTACGGCAATGGTTAGCGATCGGGTCAGTGGTGAGGTCATTCGGCGCATTTTGGCGTAAAACCAGACGAATATCGAGTTCGGTTATAGCAGTTCGCGCCGGTATCGTGACAAATTTTCAGTCATGGGGAATGGGGTATGGGGTGTAGGGCATTGGTGAAAGGTGTAGGGTGTAGGGAAAATTCATCTCCCTTGTCCCCTTGTCCCCTTGTCCCCTTGTCCCCTTGTCTCCCCCAACTCCCCCTGCTCTCTCTCACCCCCCCCTCAAAGAAAGCAGGAGTGCCGAGAGAATCACCCCTGCAAATAAGATAAAAACGATGAGAATCAGCCCATACTGGAGGGTGTAAAGTTTTCGTAATTCCCCCAGGGCGATGGTTAAATTTTCGATATCGCGACCTTCGGTATCGACAATCAGCTTGAAGGCACCGGAGGCTTTGCGAGTCCAGAAACCCACCAACAGTGCCAGAGTGCCTTGAATCAAGAGGCTGAAGCTAAAACCCAAACCGTCGATCGCCCCCGAGAGTGTCATCAAGCTCGCGATCGCCCCGCAGAACATCGACAGTCCCCCCAAAGCGATCGAAAGTATCCCCACAAAGCGCATTTTTACGGCGAGATCGGCAAGAAGCTGGTTTTGGCTGCTGTTAAATTCGTATTCCGGTTGCCCCAATTCCATGATTTAACGAATAGATATATGACTCGATATGTGTGATTCGATTGTCGTTTCGACGCTCTCAGAATACACCAGAATTCTCTCGATCTTGTCGTTTTATCGCTGTTGCCACTCCTTCGAACGCGATCGACATCAAAAAAGAGGGGCGTGCGTACCCCTCTCCTCATTGACGCGATATTCGATCGCGCTTTAGTGCCACTTAATATCTGAAGTCTTTAATTTACCGTTTGCGTAAATTGAGTAAATTTAAAACCTCACAAAGGTTGCACTAGCCGTTCGCGGCAAATTTAATCGCGGCTATTCAAGGCAATTAATAGCCGCAGGATGAAAACAAACAAGTTGATGTACGTTAAGTACATCGAAAGTGCGGCCGGTAGATATTGGTCGTCGCGGTAAGAACGAGGCAGGATGTAGAAATCCACCACCGCCACACCGGCAAACAGAAATACGCCGAGACCGGAAATCCCGATTTCCAACCAAGTTGGCGTAAAAACACCAAACAAGGCAAACAGTGCTTGGGCGACGAGAACCACCAATAGGGCAATGACACCCAACTGCACCGTTTTTGTCAGTGCCATCCCGTCTTCTTCCGACAGGTTAGAACCAATTTGACGGGCGGCAATGAAGGTCACGCCGCAACCGAGGGCGGAAACTCCGATGCCGGTAATTCCGACTCCGGGCGTGGAAAGGGCGAGGGCAACTAGCCCCGTCAGGGTATAGCCCGACAGTAGGCTGTAGGTCGCCAGCAAGGGCAGTGCGATGCTGTTATTTCCCTTCTCGGCGACACCACGGGCGACGAAAAATAAGATTAACTCGACAATCAACGCCCCCCAGAAGGTGGGCATGAAGATCGCCGGATTGTTTTGCAGAACCTGCAAGCCGCCGTATGTCCCGACAGCTGTCAGAACTAACCCACCTCCGACATAGGGCAAGGCATTGGCAATCACGTTGGGGCCGACTAACGGTTGACCGTTCGCCTGCCGCATGGCTTCGCGAAAATTACTGGTATTACTCATCGTTTGATTATCCCGAGTTCATCGAATATGAAATCGCTATCTGTTTTTATTGTGTCGCATTCGGGACAACTCGGCGATGGGATCGAGAGCAAGCTGGTGGGCCAACAATCGTTCTGTCAGTAGGGGCGCGATCGCGCTGACGGGTAAAATATGTTGAGCCGCACCGAGGGCGATCGCCTCTTTGGGCATTCCAAAGACCACGCTGCTCGCTTCATCCTGGGCGATCGTCACTCCACCGGCTCGATCTATTTTTTGCATGCCGCTTGCCCCATCTCGACCCATTCCCGTCAGCAGAATGCCGATAGATTGATAAGTATAGCACTGTGCTAAGGACTCAAAGGTAACGGAAATGGAGGGACGATGACCCGCTCGCGGCGGTGCCATGGAGTCGGTAAATCTTCCGAAGCAATCGAATTCTAAATGACGATCTTCTGGGGGAAAATAAACCGTACCGGGTTGAGGGATTTCCCCCAACTGAGCAATTTGAACCGGCAGCGCGCACTCCCCATCGAGCCATTGAACCAATCCGAGCAAGAAACCCGCGCTGATATGTTGGACGCACACCACCGGCACGGGAAAATTCGTGGGTAACGCCTTCAGAATGGATTGCAAGGCTTGAGGTCCTCCGGTAGAAGACCCGATGCCCACCATTTTATAGCCACCCACGTGCAAACCATCGCCAACGGAGGAGCCAGGGGTTTGAGGCTTGGCAGAAGCAGGGGTCGGCGCGACATGACCGATGCTGTTTTTCGATGAACCCTCGCTCGTTGACCCGAATATTGATGGTTCTCGACGGTGGCGGTGCAAGGTAAACACCGTCACCCCAGCGAGTACTTTAATCTTGGCAATGACTTCTCGTTTGAGGGCTTCGAGATCTGCACTCACCCCAGCCATCGGCTTAGGCAACACATCAACAGCCCCAGCCGCGAGCACTTGAAAGACGTTTTGCGTATTTTCAGCTTGCACGGACGCGCTCAGCACTAAAATCGGGCGGGGATATTTGGCCATCACTTCTTTGGTCAATTCCAAACCATCCATCTCGGGCATATGCAAATCCGTACAGATGACTTGAGGTTGCACCTGGGGAATCAAGGTTAATGCTTCTTTTCCCGTGCGCGCCGTTCCCACGACCTCTAAATCCTCGCTGGACTCTAGCATCCGTTTGAGAACGATGAGGAAAACCGGAGAGTCTTCAACCAGTAAAACGCGAATGGCCATGGTGCTCTTGGCAGATTGCAAGGGGTTGGTGTCTATTCTATTTTGCTCGATCGCTGCTCCCCCTGCTCCCACCGCGATTGCCAGCTCACCCTCACGATGTCCTAATTGCTAGGCGCGGTTGCTATAACTTCCCCGTTCCCCGTTCCCCACTCTCATCCAAAACTGTCTTGTCCAACACTGATGTTAAACCAAACGCTTGAGGGTTTCTAAGAGGACGTCTTGGTTGAGGCTGCTTTTGGTAATGTACGCATTGGCTCCAACTTCGGCCCCTTTACGGCGATCTTCGTCGGTGGCGAGGGAGGTCACCAGAATAATCGGCAGTTCGCTATATTCCGGCTGCGATCGAATCCGACTCGTGAGTGCCAAACCATCTAAATTGGGCATTTGGATATCCGATACCACGGCATCGAATTCGCGGGTGGGTAACTTTTTCAATCCATCCAACCCATCGACGGCCGCCACTACTTCGTAACCGGCTCCTTCTAAAATTCGTTTTTCTTGGGTGCGCGTGGCGATCGAATCTTCTACGAGCAAAATCGACTGCTGGCGCGCTTCTCGATCGAGGTTGGGTTTGGGAAGGGCCGTTCCAGATGCCACCTGCACCGAAGCGAGTAAATCTTGGGGCTCGAGCACCATACACACTTCCCCCGTTCCCAAAATTGTGGCTCCGGCGACGTTGCGCACTCGTTTGAGCAATCGACTTTGGGGTTTGAGAATGGCATCTTGTTCGTCGAGCAGGGCATCGACGAGTAACCCTAAATAGTCTTGTCCGACTTTGAGAACGATACAAGGTTGCCGTCGAGTCAAAGTGGGAAGGGTGGGGTTTTGTTCTAGCTCTAATAAATGAGCCAATTGGACGATCGATATCGGCTGATTTCCCATCAAAATCGTATCTCGACCCTCGATCGAAAAAACTTCCTCCCGAGAAATCGATCGAGCCGCTTGTACGAACTCGATGGGTAAGGCATAGGTAACACCATTGACGGCAACCAATAAAACATGGGCGGTTGCCAGCGTCGTTCCCAACTCCATGCGGACGATGGAGCCTTGGTTGGGAACCGATTGGATACTCACCGAACCTTTGAGGCGCTCGACGTTGGCGCGCACCACATCCAAACCCACCCCCCGACCGGAAATTTCGGTGACGAAGCTACGGGTGGAAAATCCGGGCATGAAAATCAGCTCTTGAATTTGCTCCGGTGTCATCGCGGCGAGGTCTTCTTCTCGGTACAGTTTCCGTTCGATCGCCGTTTTTTTGATTTTTTCTAAATCCAAGCCGCGCCCATCATCCATGATTTCGATGATGATATTGTTCCCGCTTTGACGACCTCGCAATCCCAATCGCGCTTTGGGGGATTTGCCGAGCTTTTCTCGTTCTTCGGGGGTTTCGATGCCGTGGTCGATGGCATTGCGCAAGATGTGCAACAGGGGGTCTTTGATGTCTTCGAGAATCCGTTTGTCGGCTTGGGTTTCTCCTCCGGACAGGGCAAACTCTACCTCTTTGCCCTGTCGTTTGGCTAAATCTCGCACCATCCGAGGAAACAGGTTAAAAATCGTGGATAGGGGCAACAGCCGCAGGGTCCGCACCCCCTCTTCGAGTTCGCTCGAAATCCCTTCGAGGCGAGCGGTGTCCTCACTGGCTTGCTGTTTGAGGTCCCCCACGAGCAGACCGAGGCGATCGAGTCGGGTTTGGGTTCGTTGAGACCAAGACTGAATGGCATTAAGAGAACCGTTGAGTTCGCCGCGCTCCAAGGCTTCGAGTGCCAGACGATTGGCAAATGCATCTCGATTCAACTCTTCCCATAAATTGGCAATGGCTTCGATTTGAGACAGCCGATGGGCGATTCGGATTTTCGTGACGGTGAGTTCTCCGGTTTGATTCATCAACGCATCTAAGTTCGAGGTGGCGACTCGAATGGTATCGATGCGGTAGAGACCGGTCTGGGTGGATGAATATTGGGATGTTGAGGTGCGACCGTTACTCGCAACGTCTTCTTCGTCTGGACTGGTTGGATTACCCTGGGAAGCCTCGGTCTGGCCGTTATTTGAATCGGAGGTATCCCCTGTTAATCGGGTCAGCACTTGGGCAATATCTACCCCGGCAACTTCCCCCGTCACGGCTTCGCGGGTCAGTTTGCCGATCGCATCTAATCCTTGATAGAGACGCTCGCTCAATTGAGCGCAAAAGACTTGCTTTCCTTCTTTGACGGGAATCAACTGCTGTTCCCAGGTGTGAGCGAGGGGGACGATATCGTGAACCCCCAGCATCCCGGCATCTCCTTTGATACTGTGGATTTCCCGCAACAGCTCTTCCATCTTGTCGCGATCGTCGGGTCGAGTTTCCAGGTGCAACACGCCGTTTTCTAATTTTTGCAGGTGCTCTTCACAAGCGATTTTGAACGTGTGGCGCAGTTCGTCATCGTCGATGTACAAGCGACCTTTGCTTGCAGGGGGAGGGCTGGAAGAGGGGACTGGAGACGGCTTGCGTTCGGCGGAAGCGATCGGCTCTGGGGGCTGAGGCTCGGGCGCTGTGGGTGGCTCGGGTTTGCCGGCTCCCATCAACGTGGCGAGGATGTAAAATGCTTTCACGCCGGAGGGTTCCCCGGATACGGCTTCGCGAACGAGTTTGCCGATGGCATCTAACCCCATTCCCAGCTGCTCGATGACTTGCTCGGAAACGGTCCGTTTGCCCGAGGCGAGGGTTCCTAAGATATGTTCGATTTGATGGGATAACGTGGCGATGTCTTTGAGTTCCAACATCGCCGCTTCACTTTTGAGGGTATGAATCTCTCGCACGAGGGCTTTGATGCGATCGAGATCGTCTGCATGGGTTTCCAGGTAAAACAACCCATCGTTGAGTTTTTGTAAATGCTCTTGGCTTGAATCTCGAAAGGTCGTCCGAAGTTCTCGATCCTCGATCGTCATAATTCCTCAGTTCCTGCCATTAACCTTGAGCGCTTTGCTGGGTCTTCGATCGAGTTCGGGCGATCGGCGATCGTTCCTGTTGGCGAACGGGATCGTTTCTCTCCGGTGACTCCCTCCGATGCCCAAAACGATCGGTCTTGACCTGCACTCGATCCGATCCATCTCTATTATGAGAGTCTGGAGAACGAGAAAGCCTTCCGTCTCCCTCAATGCTCCAATGACTGGCGTTTAGACAAAACTTCGATAACGAAGGCAAAAACCCCGATCGGGTGAGATTTTTGGGGATTGCATTCCCTTCTCCTCCAGACAACTCTCAAATCTAGTCAAGATCGGGATTTGACCTTTCGATTGTTTAAACTTGTCTAAACTCCAATGAAATAAAGAAGTTTGCAATTTTAGATCGAAGTTCCCTGGTTAAAAGCGATCTAAAATTGCAAAACATTTAGGTAATGAGAGCTTCTTCAAAGCTCTATCGAGCGTGGTTTTTTGTTTTTGTGCAAGCAATTATTTCGTGCAATTTATCGTTTAAAGCAAACTGGAGATTTCAACTCTCTCCATGGCAGCTTTACACGGAAAATCGTACGCCGATTTCATCCAGTCGCAATCGTTGGCATTTTTTCTCTTGTCCGTTTATAATCTCTTTAAAAACAAAACCAACTCTGTTGACTCATACGGAGAAATAGCCTAAACCCTCAGTCTGAGTCACATCGGGGGAGTTCTCAATGCCACTGGGTACTAACCGTTAATGCCATAACGGTTAATTCCATCTCCAGGGCGGCGAGGCTCCCCCTCATCGCGTTCGGCTTCGACGAGCAACCACTGCTGCTCGCCAGAAACCGAGGATGCACCCATATGACTATCTGTATTGAGACCCGTCAGTCCGGTCAGTCCAACACTGACGCACAACCCAACGATCGATACAGAGGATACGCAAGTCATCTCAATACTTTCGCGGACAAATCTCATCATTGTCTTCTCCACACCTTTCATATGTCATCAGCACCACCCGGCTGCTTACTTAGCATCCTAACGATCGACTGTGAAGAAGTTGTGAATATCTACGTACGCACCAGATTAGCCGATGCCTAGTCCGAGATCTCCACTGCCCACGGCAAGGGTTGCGCCCTGTACCACATCGGGGGTGGTATTCTGAACGCGACCTAAGATATCACCTCCAGTGACTTGAATCAGAGTATCGGCATCGAGAGCGACAAATTGTACCGTCGAGAAATCGATATCTCCAGCTACAATAATCCGATCGCCCTCCGCTGCGTTAAAATCGACAATGCGATCGACCACTTCGGCATCTTGCTGACCCAATTCGGTTTCCGTTCGTAGGATAAACGTATCCGCTCCGGTTCCCCCAATTAAGACATCCGAACCAAAATCGCCGATCAGGAAATCGTTTCCTTCACCCCCGGTCAGAGTGTCGTTATTTTTGCCACCTCGGAGAAAGTCATCCCCCGCTCCCCCATCGAGGTTGTCATTGCCGACATTTCCGTTGGCAATGTCATTACCAACACCGCCGGTCACCACATCGTCACCATCGAGGGCCCAGAGGCGATCGTCTCCTCCAGCTCCTTGCAAGGAATCGTTGCCTTCGTTGGCGTAAAAGATGTCACTCGACTCCGATCCCAGTGCCGTATCGTTTCCACCCAAGAGAACCGTTCCCACGGGATTTTGGGCGTTCAGTTCTGGGGTGAGTTGTACCGTATCGTCCCCGTCGGAACCCACACTGAATGAGAGGGGAAGGCTATCGGCATTTAACTGGTTGATATAGCTATTGAGCAGCGTTTGGTCGGTGACAATTTGCGAAACCCGACTGGGGATAATACCGTCGGTAACTCGAGCAGCTTCAATGCGATCGCCAATTTCAATCTGTTCGATGACGCTAAAATCGCTGGTGACGTTACCGAATACCGCAAATCGACCGTCTAAACTGAAATTGTCTACTAAGTTGAAATAAAACTGAGAAGACGCCGAATCGAGCGCGGTCGCTCGGGCCATGGCGATAGTCGCGCGGGTATTCGAGAGAACTGGTGCGGGGTCGCTGAAGGTCTGGTTAATGAGCGGTGTATCCGACCCTTGGGGTTTGATTTCAAGCGGAATCGTGCGCTCTTCTCCGGTCGCCGGATCGATAAAACCCCCCGTCCCCAATTGACCGCTAAAGTTGGGATCGAGGCTTTGGGGGTCGCCGCCTTGAACGACAAAATCATCGACGACGCGGTGAAAGGAAATGCCGTCATAGAACCGACGCTCGACGAGATCGACAAAGTTGCCGGCTGTAATCGGTGCGTTCGTACCATCGAGTTGAATCGTGATGGGGGAACCGTCAACCACCATGACGACGGTGGCTAAACCTGGCAGTTGAGCAAAATCTTCCATGTTTGTAGACCTAAATATTGCTAGCAGAGCGTTCGATTCGAGAGCGAGGGATGCAGATGGACTCTCTAGTGGCGATCGTTTGCGGTTTTTGAGTAGATCGACCGATTTTGACCCCAAATGCGAAGGCGCTGGAGAGAGGACATCCCTCGTTCCTCTTAATTATCCACGATCGACTTTGGCGATCCCGGATATTGGGGAGGGCTTTAGGGGCACAAGCATTTGGGCGATGAAGGATGGGTCAAACGAAACCTCACAAAACCAAATGCTTTGCCCTCCTTGGAGGCAGAGGAGGCAGAAGAGGCAGGGAAGGGATAGACGATCGCTTTTTTTCTGGCAAGTATGAAGTTATGTAACGATTTTGCCGATTCGCAGAAATTGGGGGATAGCCAGACCGATGTAAGGGTAGAAGTTCGATCGCGCGTTTTGTGGTTTTCGTATTGGTGTTGGCGCGATCGAGCGAGTTTCAGGGAGTTCGTACCGAATTAGAGGAAGGATGAATCATGGATGAGTTGTTGACCCTAAATTTTCCCGCTAACAATCTGGTTTTGCTGCCGGGAACTCCCAACGATGATGAATTATTCGGCAGCGTGCAAAATGAAGGGTTATTGGGCTATGGCGGGAACGATTTAGCCCTTGGCTATGGTGGAGACGATTGGGTATTTGGGAACGAAGGTAACGATAGCTTATATGGAAATGAAGGGGCTGACGTCCTTCAAGGCGGAAAAGATAACGATTTTATATTTGGTGGATTAGATAACGATATCCTTTCCGGAGATAATGGTAACGATATTCTTTTAGGAGAAGAAGGTAGCGATACACTGTGGGGCGGTGGAGGATACGATCGATTTGTTATCGGCAGTGGCGATGCAGACCCGGCGAATGCCGATCTGATTTTAGACTACAGTGGCGGTGAAGATTGGCTGGAACTCACCGATGGCTTGACGTTTGCCGATGTCGAAATTGTCTCCGGTGCGGGGGATGATGACAGTGACACGATCGTGCGCAATCGGGCGACGGGAGAGTCGATCGCGGTTTTACGAGGGTTCGACCATTCTGGAGGAACGGAATTTGGTAACGACGAGATGACGCTCATCCGGTTGCATGAAATTGTGCCGGAAATGCCCGAAGAGCCGATCGAAGAACCACCGGTCGATCCAGTCATGGAAGCCCCCGAAGAAGTCGATGAAGAAACCCCGGTCATCGAGCTAGAGGGGGATATGTCTCAGACGGAGACTGACGAACGAGAAGTGACCGTCGATCCGGGGAATACTCCTGAAGATGCTTATCCCTTGGAAGTGGGTTCCAATACCCTGGTTTACAGCGATCGGGTCAGCAGTACCGATACCGAGGACTACTACGTCTTCAGTTTGGGAGCTGCCAATAGTCTTTCTCTAGACTTGGATATTTTCACCGGCAACGCTCAAATCGAGCTGCTCGATGTTAATCAAAACGTTATCGGCTCCTCCCAAGACCCCGGATCGATCGGCAATTCCATCTCGGCCCCCCTCGAGGCGGGAACCTATTACATTCGGGTGGAATGGTCGGATGTGGTCACCACAGACTACAGTATCAATCTCTCGGTGACTCCCCGTACGAGTGGGATTACCACCACCGGTTCCGAGGAAGAGTTCGAGCTATTTACCGAAGAGTCGGGGCCGCTCATTAACTTGACCCCTTCCGATGATGAGGACATGGAAGCGTTCCGCAGCGATCCTCGGTTCGGCAACATTGACGGTAGCGGCTATGCCACGGTAATTATCGACAGCGGTATTGACACCAATCATTCTTTCTTCGGCGATCGAGTGGTTTATAGCTACGATTTTGCCGATAACGATGCCGTCGCCCTCGATCGCAACGGACATGGAACCCTCGTCTCGAGTATTGTGGCTTCCGAGGATACCACCTATCCGGGTATCGCTCCCGGTACGGACATTATCCATCTCAAGGTGTTATCCGATGATGGTACTGGAACCTGGGGCAATGTCGAACAAGCATTGCAGTGGGTGGTCGAGAATACAGACACTTACAATATTGCCAGCGTCAACCTATCCTTGGGAGCTGGTAATTTCAATCAAGCTATCTCTCCCGAATCCGTTGGTATCAGCGACGAAATCGAACAGATCGTGGCGCAGGATACGATCGTCGTGGCAGCCGCTGGAAGTAATTTCTATCAGTATCAAACCGATCCCGGTATTGCCTATCCGGGTGCCGATCCCAACGTTATCGCGGTGGGTGCGGTTTGGGATAGCCGTAATGGCGTGGAAATCTGGGAAGACGGTGCGATCGATTTTTCAACGGATGCCGATCGCATTGTCAGTTTCTCCCAACGTCACCCCGAACTCACTGATATCTTCGCACCCGGAGCCTATATTACCGGTGCGAGTCCTGGCGGAGGCACCACCGAACAGGCTGGAACCAGCTTTGCCACCGCGCATATTTCCGGGGTTGCCGTTCTCGCCCAACAGCTTGCCCAGCAAGAACTGGGTCGCCGCCTGACCTCTGAGGAATTCCGCAATCTCCTCCAGTCCACAGGGGTAACGATTAACGACGGTGACGATGAGGACGATAACGTTGTCAATACCGGGGCGGACTACAAGCGCGTCGATGTCCTAGGGTTAGCCGAAGCCATTGTCGCTCTCAACCCGCCTCCCGCTCCGGAACCCGAGCCGTCTAACTTAGTCCGCTACGACTTTACTTACTACTACGATGGCTTTACAACCGAGAACGACTACTACACGGGTTACGTTTACGGAGAAGCGGGCGAGTTAGAGGTGGGAACCCTCTACGATGTGGTTCAACCCGATGTCAATAACGAAACCGGTTTCGATGGCTACTACTACATTACCGATGCGACGGTTACCAACGACAGCGGTCGAGTCGGTGAAGTATTCGTCAACGAATACTTCGATGTCGACTCTAGCGGCGAAAGCTATACGCCTTTTTACTTCCAAAACGGCTATGCTTCGGGCATCAACGGTCTCGGCACCGAGTACGACTTCATCACGGCAAACGGAATGTTTGATGATTTCGGTCTCGATTTTGCCGAAGCAGACCTCGATTTTGTAGATACGACAGAAAGCTTATTTGTCGGCAGCCTGAAGAACGATCGCATTTTACAATTCAATGCCGAGACGGGTAACTTTATCGATGTCTTCGTTCCTACGGGAAGTGGAGGACTTGATGGCCCGTTAGGATTGACCATCGGTCCCGATGAGAATCTTTACGTCAGTAGCGTTGTCAACCACCAAGTACTGCGTTATGACGGGGAAACTGGAAACTTTATCGATGTTTTCGTTCCCACCGGAAGTGGAGGACTCGACGAACCGGACTACTTAGCCTTCGGTCCCGATGGCAATCTCTACGTCAGCAGCCGAGATAACGATCGCGTGCTGCGCTACGATGGCGATACCGGAAGCTTTATCGATACTTTTGCTTCCGGTGGTGGCTTGAGCGTACCCGATGGCTTAGCCTTCGGACCTGATGGCAACCTCTACGTCAGTAGCGGTTTGACCAACCAAATTCTCCGCTACGACGGTCGCTCTGGCAACTTCATGGATGTCTTTGCCTCCGGTGGTGGGTTGAACTATGGAGATGGAATTACATTTGGCCCCGATGACCACCTCTACGTCAGTAGTTTGTTTAGCCATGAAGTATTGCGCTATGACGGCGTGACCGGAGAATTTATTGATGAATTTGTTGCCGCCGGTTCTGGCGGTCTGAACGAGCCGGGTGATGTCACCTTTGGTCTCGATGGCAATCTCTACGTCAGTAGTGGAACGGACGAACTTTTGCGTTATGACGGAGTGACGGGAGAATTCATTGATAGCTTTGCATCGGACGATCGTCTCGATCGCCCAGTGGGATTAGCTTTTGTCAACTAAGACGAGGTCGATCGCGATCGAGGGGCATCGATTGTCTCTCGATCGAACTTTTTCGTAAAGTAATGTAACGATTCCGCCGATTCGCAGAAATTGGGGGGTTCCCAGACCGATGTAAGGGTAGAAGTTCGATCGCGCCTGTATTGCATCAACAATATTTGCTCGAACTAAGGTTTCAGGGAAGTTGTTTTCAAGTAATAAGTAATCGGTTTATGTATTCAGCATTCAGTACTCAGAATTTAGCTCTTCAATAAACCACGATTACCATTCATTCGATTGGAGTTTTTCTTGTTCGATCGAATGACGAGTCTGCGGCAGTTTAATCCGTTTAAAATAATTTCTTTTCTCCGTGCAATCGATCTGAATACTGACCGTTGAATGCTTAATTTCTGAGTTCAAACTTATTACTTATTAATTATTACTTAAGTTCCAAGGAATTATATCGATCGTGAATGAGTTTTTGACCCTAAATTTTCCCGAGAACGAGCTGGTATTACTGCCAGGAACCCCAAACGACGACGAGCTGTTGGGTGGCTTGCAAAATGAAGGTTTATTGGGCTACGACGGGAGCGATCGCGCAGTTGGCTATGGTGAAGACGATTGGTTATTTGGAAATACAGGAAGCGATAGTTTATATGGCAACATCGGCGCTGACGTTCTTTACGGGGGCAAAGATAGCGATTATCTATTTGGCGGCAGAGACAACGATATACTTTTTGGAAATATCGGCAACGATTTGCTATCGGGAGAGTTAGGAAACGATACGCTAATTGGTGGAGAGGGAGACGATCGATTTCTTCTCGGGTCGGGAGAGACGAACCTGGCAAATGCAGATTTGATTTTAGACTACAGTGGCGGGGAAGATTGGCTGGAACTCACCGATGGCTTGACATTTGGCGATATCGAAATTGTCACGGGCACCGGGGAGAACGATACGATCGTACGAGATCGAGCCACGGGAGAGTCGATCGCGGTTTTACGAGGATTTGACCATTCCGGGGGAACGGAATTTGGCAACGATGAGATGACCCTGATTCGGTTGCATCAAATTGCGCCGCAAATGCCCCAAGAGCCGGTAGAACCGCCGATAGAACCGCCAGTCGAACCACCTGCCGAGCCGGTAACGGATGCTCCCGAGGAGGTGGATGGAGAGACCTCAGTTGTTGAAATCGATCGCGACATTCCCCAATTTGAAACCGAGGAACGAGAGGTCAGCGTCGATCCGGGGAATACTCCTGAAGATGCCTATCGTTTGGAAGTCAGTTCGACGACGCTAGTTTACAGCGATCGGGTCAGCAGTAGCGATACCGAGGACTACTACTTCTTCAGCGTGGGTGCCGAGAATAGTTTTTCTTTAGACTTGGATATCTTCACGGGTAACGCTCAACTCGAGCTGCTCGACAGTAACCAAACCGTTATCGGTTCCTCTCAAGATACCGGATCGAGCAGCAATGCCATTTCTGCTCCCCTAGATGCGGGGACGTATTACATTCGGGTGCAACAATCGGATGTGGTGACGACGGACTACAGCCTGAATCTATCGGTTGCGCCGCGTTTGAGTGGGATTACCACGACCGGTTCCCAGGATGAATTTCAGCTCTTTACCGAAGAATCGACGCCCTTAATCAACCTGACCCCTTCAGATAGCTCAGATACCGAGGCGTTCCGCACCGATCCTCGATTTAGCGATATTGACGGTAGCGGTTATGCCACGGTGATTCTCGATACGGGAATCGACCTCGATCATCCTTTCTTCGGCGATCGCATCGTTTATAGTTACGATTTCGCCGATGGGGATGCCGATGCAAGCGATCGCAACGGACATGGTTCTAACGTTTCCAGTATCGTCGCGTCCGAAGATAGTTCCTATCCCGGCATCGCGCCCGGTGCGGACATTATCCATCTCAAGGTTTTCCCGGATGGTAGTAATGGGGCCCGAGCTGCGGATATCGAACAGGCCTTACAGTGGGTCGCCGAAAATGCAGACACCTACAATATTGTCAGCGTCAATATGTCCCTTGGGTCTGGCAATTTCGACGAGGCTGTTTCTCTGAATAATCCCGGCTACAGTGACGAAATCGCCGCATTAGTCGAAGACGAGATTATGGTTGTGGCCGCTGCGGGAAATAGTTTTTATCAGTACGGACCGGGTGTTGCCTATCCGGCTGCCGATCCCAACGTTCTAGCCGTGGGTGCGGTTTGGGATGGCAATAATGGTCCTGCTTTCTGGGGCGACGGCGCGATCGATATTTCAACGGATGCCGATCGCATTACCAGTTTCTCCCAACGCCACCCCGAACTGACGGATATCTTCGCTCCCGGTGCCTATATTACCGGAGCCGGTCCCGATGGCAGCACGCTTACCCAGGCGGGTACCAGCCAAGCTTCCCCCCATATCGCCGGGGTTGCCGTTCTCGCGCAACAGTTGGCGGAACGAGAATTGGGTCGTCGCCTCACCCTAGATGAATTCCGCAATCTGCTTCAATCTACAGGGGTAACGATTAACGATGGTGACGATGAATTTGATAACGTTGCCAATACCGGCGCGGACTACTCGCGGGTGGATGTTTTGGCATTAGCCGAAGGAATTGTCGCCCTCGATAGCGAAGAACCACCCACCCCAGAACCGGACCCGTCGGATCTCGTTCGCTATGAATTTACCTACTTCTACGACGGCTTCACGACAGACAACGACTACTATACGGGCTACGTCTACGGCGCGCCGGAGGAGCTTTCAGTCGGCACGCGGTACGAAATCTATCCACCCATTAATAACGAAGCGGGTTTCAACGGCTACTACGAGATTACCGATGTCAGCGTGGCGAACGATGGCAGTGCCGAAGCCGGTGAGGTGTACGTTACCCAATACTTCGATGTCGATTCGAGCGGCGAAAGCTACACTCCCTATCATTTTGCCAATGGCGGTGCTTCGGGGTTCAACGGGATTGGCAGCGAGTACGATTTCGTAGAAGCCAACGGCACGTTCGATGGTTTCGGCCGCGATTTTGCGGAGGTGGATATTGAGGAACCGGCAGTGGTTGAGCCACCAGATGATGGGGATGATATGGAACCGCCAGTGGTTAACCCGCCAGATGATGGGGATGATATGGAACCACCCGTGGTTGAACCGCCCGATGATGGGGGGGATGTCGATACAACTGAAGGCTTCTTTGTCAGCAATCTGGCAAACAGTAGTATTTCGCGCTTCGATGCCACAACGGGAGACTTCATTGAAATCTTCGTTCCCGATGGAAGTGGAGGACTCGTCGCTTCGTACGACTTGACCGTTGGCCCCGATGGTCATCTCTACATCGCTAGTTTTAGTACAGATGAAGTGCTCCGTTATAACGGAGCGACCGGAGACTTTATCGATATTTTTGCCTCGGAGGGTGCATTAGATGGACCTCGAGACTTAACCTTTGGCCCCGATGGTAACCTCTACGTTAATAGCTCTGAGACCGATAAAGTGTTGCGCTACGACGGTCAGACGGGAGATTTCATCGATGTCTTTGCCTCAGAGGGTGGGTTGGATTCCCCGGAAGCCGTGACCTTTGGCCCTGATGGTAACCTCTATGTTAGTGATGGTTTCTTCGGTAAAATTCTTCGCTATGACGGTCAGACGGGAGACTTTATCGATGTCTTTGCCTCGGATGATGGTTTCTACTCACCAGATGGCTTTACCTTTGGACCTGACGGCAACCTCTATGTCACTGAACTTTTCAATCGTGTGTTGCGCTTCGACGGTCAGACAGGAGACTTCATTGATGTCTTCGTTCCCGATGGTTCTGGCGGTCTAGATTTTGCCAGGGATGTTACCTTTGGACCCGATGGTAACCTCTACGTTAGTAGCTCTAATACGGACGAAATCTTGCGCTATGACGGAGTAACCGGAGAGTTCATCGATCTCTTTGCATACAATGACAGTCTCGACCATCCTGTTGGATTAATTTTTGTGGATTGATTCGCTATGGGGTCGAGATCGAGAAACATTCACAGCCTCTCCACCCCCTCTATCGACCTCGCGTAACGTTGTGTAAAAAATTTGGCTGCTTGCAGAATTTTGGGGTGAAAAAACCGAGTTACCTGTAACGGTTCGATCGAGTGGCTCTTAATCTTGGGCGATCGCATTGTCGATTGCCCGCCCAAATTATCGATATTCTCGGTAATTTCGGTTTCGGATATCGCAAAAACGACAGCAGCAACACGGAGTTTGGGGTGGGACACAATCGCGATCGATGGATGGCAATATTCGCAGCAGCGATCTACTTGGGTTTCGTCTGGATGGACGGTGGAGAGCGAGGTCGCAATCGAGGTGGCAGTCAATGTATCGAACCGCCATCGCACTCGGTGATGACCGGAAGTCGCTGAATCCGGCAGAGATGGATTGGCATTCTGGGATCGAAAATGTAAATCTATGTAACAATTTGCCAGCATTTGCAGAAAAGAGATAGCAAACGGGCAGAAATGTTTGTAGTGGCTCGATCGCCATCTGACACATTCTGTTTTCTCACTGTTATCCAACTCCGGAGCGTTACATATGGCAACCATTAGCGGCACCTCAAACAACGATCTACTAGAAGGTTCCCTCGAGAGCGATTTAATCGTTGCCCTCGCCGGAGACGATCGCCTCTTGGGCAATGGCGGAGATGACGAACTGTTTGGGGATGCCGGAAGCGACGAACTGTTTGGGGGCGATGGAAACGATACTCTCATCGGTGCGGTAGGCGTACCGGTGGAAAACGATCGCGATGGCGCAGATCTGCTCTTCGGCAACCAGGGAGACGATCTACTCTTCGGAAATCGGGGAAATGACACCCTCGAAGGAGGGCAGGGAAACGATACCCTCTTTGGCGGCAAGCAAACGGATATTCTGCGCGGTGGCGATGGAGATGATGTCATCCACGGAGATTTGGCTGTAGCCGATAGCGTTACGGATTTCGATCGCACCGACTACTCCGCTAACGATGCACCGATTGGTATTGTGACTGTCGATATCGACGGCGATGGAGACCAAGATGTGGTCGTTGCCAATCCCGGACGAGGGTCGAGTAGTTTCAAGAGTGGCAATACCATCTCGATCCTGCGCAATAACGGGGATGGCAGCTTTGCCGCCCCCGAAAGCCTGACCACGGGAGTGGGACCCTCCGTGGAGGCAGGGGATTTCGATCGCGATGGGGATTTCGATCTCGTCACCGTCAATGAAACAGATAATACGGTCTCTCTACTGCGCAACGATGGGGTGGGAAACTTTTCCCCACCGGAGAACTTTATTGCTGGCGATCGCTCCTTCGTCAACGAACCTGCCGACCTAGACGGCGATGGCGATCTCGATCTGGTCATCACCAATACCGTTGGGATTAGCTTCTTGACAGCAATTACATTTGGCAACACCATCTCAGTCCTGCGCAACAATGGCGATGGTACTTTTGGCACGCCAGAAGATTTGACCGTGGGCGATGGGGTTCGTGGTGTCACCTCCGCCGACCTGGATGGGGATGGAGATTTGGACTTAGTGAGTGCCAACCGAGGGGATAATACCCTTTCGGTACTTCGCAATAATGGCAATGGAACATTTGCCGCACCAGAAAACTTGGTTGTGGGTCAAGAGCCGACCGGAGTTGTTGCCGGTGACTTTGACGGGGATGGGGATGTAGATTTAGCCAACAATAACTTTGATGAGGCAACAATTTCCATCCTCTACAACAACGGTGATGGCACCTTCGGACAGACCGTCACCCTCGCCACCGATGAATTTCCCGGTATTTCCACACCCACCGACTTGGATGGAGACGGAGACCTGGATTTGACCTTGAGCCATTCTGTGTTTTTTCTCGGTAGTGGAGACACCGAAGGCACCACGATTTCTATTCTCCGCAACAATGGCGACGGCTCGTTTGCCTCCCCAGAAAGCTTCCGAGTGGGAAATACGCCCGCAGGAGTCGCGATTGCCGATTTGGATGGCATTCGCTACCAGGATATCGTTGCCCCCAGTTTCGATAACGACAGCATCACCGTGTATCTCAACCAAGCCTTTGTTTCCGAAGGGGATACCCTCACAGGGGGGGCGGGGTCCGATGATTTCGTCTTCAGCCGACCGGGTACGGAGGGGGATACGATTACCGATTTCCAACCCGGTGTCGATCGCATCGTCCTCGAAGGCAGAGAATTCGGCCTGACTCCCGGTGCGGTTACCCCCGAGCAATTTGCCCTCGGCAGCGTTCCCATGGATAGCGACGATCGCTTTCTCTACAACATCGGCACGGGGATTTTACTCTTCGACCCCGACGGCACGGGAGAAGCCACCCCATTTACGATCGCCGCATTGAGTGGCGCACCGACGATCTCGATGGCGGACATTGCGATCGTTTGAGGGGGCTGGTTTGAGTTAGGACGACGCATACATACTCAATCTAGTGGCTATGGTGCGCTTCGTGCGGCAACAGATCCGACAAGTAGACGCTTTGCGTCAATCCTGTGAGCGATACATGGATTTGCATTTGCCCTCGAAGAAGTCAATCCACGTAACGATTTTTCAGGAATTTCACAAAGGAGACAGAGACCTCGCATAAATCCTTCTAGAGACTCGATTTCCATCTGACCCATTCTCAAGATTCAACTGTTATCCAACTCGGGAGCGTTACATATGGCAACCATTAGCGGCACCTCAAACAACGATCTACTAGAAGGTTCCCTCGAGAGCGATTTAATCGTTGCCCTCGCCGGAGACGATCGCCTCTTAGGCAATGGCGGAGATGACGAACTGTTTGGGGATGCCGGAAGCGACGAACTGTTTGGGGGCGATGGAAACGATACCCTCATCGGTGCAGTAGGCGTGCCGGTGGAAAACGATCGTGATGGTGCAGATCTGCTCTTTGGAAACCTCGGAGACGATCTACTCTTCGGAAATCGGGGAAATGACACACTCGAAGGGGGGCAGGGAAACGATACCCTCTTTGGCGGCAAGCAAACAGATATTCTGCGCGGTGGCGATGGGGATGATGTCATCCATGGAGATTTGGGTGTTGCCGATAGCGTTACGGATTTCGATCGCACCGACTACTCCGCTAACGATGCACCGATTGGTATTGTGACCGTGGATATCGACGGCGATGGAGACTTAGATGTGGTCGTTGCCAATCCTGGAGCCGATCCGAGCTTTCTCAATCCCGATAGTGGCAATACCGTCTCGATCTTGCGCAATAACGGGGATGGAACATTTGCCGCCCCGGAAAGCGTCACCACGGGAGTTGGGCCCTCTGTCGCATCTGGGGATTTCGATCGAGATGGGGATTTCGATTTAGTCACCGTCAATGAAACAGATAATACGGTGTCTGTGCTGCGTAATGATGGGGTGGGAAACTTTGCCCCACCAGAGAACTTTATCGCCGGCGAGCGTTCTTTCATCAGCGAGGTGGCAGATCTCGATGGCGATCTCGATCTCGATCTGGTCATTACCAATACCGTTGGGATTGACCTGGATACGGCGATTTATTTTGGCAACACCATCTCAGTCCTGCGCAACAATGGCGATGGGACCTTTGGCACACCAGAAGATCTGACCGTGGGCGATGGGGTTGTTGGTGTTACTTCCGCAGATCTGGATGGCGATGGAGATTTGGACTTGGTGAGTGCCAACCGAGGGGATAATACCCTCTCGGTACTTCGCAATAACGGCAATGGAACATTTGCCGCACCAGAAAACTTGGTTGTCGGTCAAGAGCCTATTGGAGTTGTGTCCGGTGACTTCGATGGAGATGGGGATGTAGACTTGGCCAATAGCAACTTTGATGAGGCGACGGTTTCTGTTCTCTACAACAACGGTGACGGAACCTTCGGACAGACCGTTACCCTGGCGACCAATGAATTTCCCAGTATTTCCACACCCACCGACTTGGATGGAGATGGAGACCTAGACTTGACCTTGAGCCATGCTGTTTTCATCACCCGTAGTGGAGAAACCCGGGGCAGCACGATTTCCATTCTCCGCAACAATGGCGACGGCTCGTTTGCCTCCCCAGAAAGCTTCCGAGTCGGAAATACACCCGTAGGAGTTGCGATTGCCGATTTAGATGGCATTCGCTATCAGGATCTCGTTACCCCCAGTTTCGATAACGACAGCATCACCGTCTACCTCAACCAAGCTTTTGTCTCGGAAGGGGATACCCTGACTGGGGGAGCAGGAGCCGATGATTTCGTCTTCAGCCGACCGGGTACCGAGGGGGATACGATTACCGATTTCCAACCCGGCGTCGATCGCATCGTCCTCGAAGGCAGAGAATTCGGCCTGACTCCCGGTGCAGTTGCCCCCGAGCAATTTGCCCTCGGCAGCGTGGCCCTCGATGGAGACGATCGCTTTCTCTACAACATCGGCACGGGGATTTTACGCTTCGACCCCGACGGCACGGGAGAAGCCACGCCATTTACGATCGCCGCGTTGAGTGGCGCACCGACGATCTCGATGGCGGACATTGCAGTTGTTTGAGGGGGCTGGTTTGAGTGATGCATGGATTGGCATTCTGCGCTCGAAAATGTAAATCCATGTAACGATTTTCCAGCATTTGCAGAAAAGAGATAGCAAACGGGCAGAAATGTTTGTAGAGGCTCGATCGCCATGTCGATCGAATCCCATCGCATCCATCAGAATACACTTCAAGCACTTGCCCGGAAACGATCGTGTCTAAAAAACCGGAAACCCATTTCAAAAAAGAAGTGAAGCGACGCGCGCGTCGAGAGAAAAACCATGGAGGATTCAAGCTCGGACACGAGTTGGGAATACCGCTGTGGATCGCGTTTTGTGTGGGCATCGCCTGGGTTTATTCGTCTTGGGTTCGTCAAGGCAATGCCGACGTGACTAGTGTCAATTCATCCTCAGAAACCGTTAATTCGATCGTAGAGCACTACAGTGCGTTCAAGCAGCTCGAACCCGTGCCGCCCGAACCCGTGCCGCCCGAACCCGTAGAACTCCCCCCCACTGGAGTCTTGCAAGCAGCAGAGTTTTTTGACGAGTGGGAGGTTGCCCAACTTCGCGTATTCCTAAGAGCGCCCGTCGCCGATGACGAGTCGTCATTACCCAAAACTTGTTCGGGGAGCGAAAGTGTCTGGTCCGTCGAGCAGCACCGTTTCCTCCAAGTGGTGGACTGGGACTCGAATACAATTATCGCCACAGCATTTGTTCGTGCGGGGGAAATGGTTGAAATTCCCCTCCCTTACGGAGCTTACAAACTTCGATTTGCCGTCGGTAACGAATGGTATGGAGAAGAAGAGATGTTTGGCTCGCAGTATATTTACGAAATGACGGAGCGGTTTTCCTCTGACGCGGCCAAGTTTCGGTTTTCAAAGTTTACGCCGGGTTCAGATGTCGGCTCGTATTGTCCCAACGGAAATTTGGGTAAGAAATGGATTAAGAATGATGCGTTGCCAGCTCAAGATCGGGAAATTTGATGGGTCTAATCCAAAGGCGAATTTAAGACCGAGTGGCATTGTCGGGGTCTTAGCGCAGCCATGCCGTAGGCTATACGGCAGTTGACCCCGATCCGGATTTAGATACTCAGCAAACCCGCGATTCGATCGATTCGTTCCCCAGACCAAATTGCGAAAAACCCTAAATTGCCGTGGAATTGACATCTAAATTGGCATTTTTTCTGGTAACGTCAAAGTCATTCGCCATCGTCTCATCCGAAAGTCCTTAATTTCCCAGTATTCAGTCCCCTAACCATTTTGACAATCGAAAGACTCTCAATTTTATGACAACTCCAAGGTGCGATCGAAGTTCGAGCCAGATTTTCCCATGGCTGATGCCAATTGTGGCGATCGCAATTTGCCAGGGAACGCAGAAGAATCCGGCGATCGCTCAGCTAATCCCCGATAATACTTTGGGAGGAGAAAGTTCGATCGTCACGCCGTTGGATGCGTTGAGCGATCGCATCGATGGCGGTGCAATTCGCGGGAGCAACCTCTTCCACAGCTTTCAAGAATTTAATATCGATGCCGGACGGGGGGCGTTTTTTGACAATCCCGCCGCCGTGGAAAATATCCTCACCCGCGTCACTGGCGGTAACCCCTCTGAGATTTTCGGCACCTTAGGGGTGCTCGGCGATGCCAACCTGTTTTTAGTCAATCCCAGCGGCATCGTATTCGGTCCCGATGCACGGTTGGATGTGGGGGGTTCGTTCTTTGCGAGTACCGCTGGGGGGATTCTGTTTCCCGACGGCTACGAGTTTAGTGCTACCAATCCCGACGCGCCGCCATTACTGACCGTTAACGTTCCCATCGGCTTGCAGTTTGGAGCGAATCCGGGGGGAATTGTTAATCAGTCCGTGGCGACGAACGATGCGGGGGAAGTTCGGGGGTTGTCCGTGCCATCGGGAGAAACCCTGGCGTTGGTGGGGGGCAATGTTACTCTCGATGGCGGCAACCTGCAGCCGCGCGGGGGACGAGTCGAGTTGGGCGGCTTAGCCGGTGTGGGAACCGTTGGGGTAAATGCCGATGGGAGTTTGAGTTTTCCCGAGGGGGTGGAACGGGCGGATGTCTTGTTAGATAACGAAGCGAGAGTCAACGTTCGGGCTGGTGGTGGGGGGGAGATTGCCGTTCGTGCTGGGAATTTCCAGATGTCCGGCGGCAGTGTGATGCTTGCGGGGATTGAATCGGGGATGGGTGCGCCGGATGCCCAGGCGGGGGATATTTCGATCGATGCAACCCAGAGCATCGCCCTGAGTGAAGCCAGTCGGATTTTTAATGGCGTGCTGTCTGCGGATTCAACGGGCAATGCCGGTGATATTAACGTCGCGACTCAGTCGTTGTCTGCTACAGGCAGCAGCGGTATTATAAATTTTACCGATGGACTGGGAAATGGCGGTGCGATAACGGTTCTTGCCACCGATACGCGCTTAGAAACGGACAGTTTTTTTCAAAGTGCTGTCTTTTCAGACGGGGTTGGCAATGCCGGTGACATCGATGTTGCGACGGGTTCCCTGAATATTACAAGTCTCGCGGGATTGACTTCTTTTACGGAAGGAGAGGGTAATGCCGGAAACATCAAAGTTCGTGCCGATACCGTTTCTGTGGATGGATTTACCGCAAATCCCGATGGCAGCACGTTTTTTAGTGCGATTCAAAGTTCAGTCGATCTTGGGGGGATAGGGAATGCCGGTGATGTGGAAATTTCGGCGAACTCCGTATCTCTCTCCAATGGAGCATTTTTGGGTTCTAGAACTTTAGCACGGGGAGATGCGGGGAAAGTCTCGATTCGTGCCGAAACTGTGACCTTCGATAGTGGGAGTGGAGTCCAAAATCAAGTGTTTCAAACGGGAGTGGGGAGCTCGGGGGGAATTGAAATTGTGACCGGTTCTCTATTCATCTATGATGGCAGCCGCTTGGAAAGCGATACGCTCGGACAAGGGAATGCAGGGAAGATCGAGATTCGAGCTGCGGAGACCGTTGTTTTAGATAGCTCTTTAGATGGGGTCGATCGATCTGCAATCTCTACTGGTGTAGACTCAGATGCAGTGGGTAACTCCCAAGGAATCGACATCACCACAGAATCTCTGATTCTCAGAAATGCTTCTTTGGGAACTGCTACCTCTGGAGAAGGGAATGCCGGTCCGATCGCGATTCGAGCAACCGAGATCGTCTCGGATAATGCAGTCTTGGGAACTTCTACTCTCGGACGAGGCGATGCTGGTAAGATTACCATCCAGGCAACCGAGATCGTCTCGGAAAATACGATCGTCTCTAGCATCATCGGACCTGAAGCGATCGGGAACTCACAAGGTATTGAGATTACCACTGGGTCTTTATTTTTCTCTAATAGTTCGGGAGGAATCGCCACTTTTACTCAAGGAGAAGGGAATGCTGGCAATATTTCAATTCAGGCAACGGACTCCGTTTCCTTGGACAATGCCAGCATCGGTAGTTTTGTCCAATCAAGAGGAATCGCAGAAGGAATCGGAGAAGGCGGCGATATTTCGATTACAGCTCGAACCCTTTCTCTGAAAGATACAAGTGTATTGGCTGAAACCAACGGACAAGGCGATGCGGGTAATATCTCGGTTCGGGTGGCAGACTCAGTGACCGTAATAAGTTCGTCGAGTTTTTCCACTGCTGTACGCGACGAAGGAGGGGGTCGGGGAGGCGAGATCGAGATCGAAACGGGAGACTTCTTTTTAGGAGAGGGTACGAGTTTAGTGACCCAAACTGATGGACGAGGAGATGCAGGGCGAGTGACGATTCGAGCCAGAAATTCCGTGACCCTCGATGGCAGTTTGATTTCAACGGAATTACTTCCTGATGCGATCGGTAACGCTCGAGAAGTCGAGATTACCACTCCCCAACTCGTCCTCACTGATGGTGCCCAGATTCGTGCCACCACTAACTCGCGAGGAGATGCCGCATCCGTAACGATTCGAGCGGGCGATTCCATTACGTTGGATGGTGGCAGTTCGATCTCGACGAGTGCATTGCCCAATGCCGGGGGAGACGCACGGGGTATCGATCTGAGAACCGATCGCCTGTCTCTGAGCGGTGGTGCCGAGATTGTAGCATCTAGCCAGACGAGTAATAGTGATGCCGGAGCGATCGAGGTCGATGCCGATCTCATTCGTCTCGATGAATCCTCCATCAACGCTGACACAGATGGTGGTGAAGGCAATATCACCCTCAGTTCCCAGGTATTCATCCTCGAAAACAACAGCGAGATTATCACCGAAGCATCTGGAAACCGTCGCGGCGGCAACATCACCATTAACTCCGGTGGGATCGCCGCCCTCAATAATAGCGATATCACTGCGAATGCTTTAGAAGGACAAGGAGGCGATATCAGTATTACCGCCCAAAGCATTTTCGGAACGGAATTTCGGGAAGGAGTAGACGATACCCCCGAGAGCGATATTACCGCAACGGGGGCAAATCGGTTGCAAGACGGTTCGGTACAAGTGAATGCAGAAGTCGATCCCACCTCCGGTCTCGTCAGCCTGCCGGACACCCCCAAACCTCCGACGATCGGGAAAGATTTTTGCTCCCAACGACGGGGGAGTGAATTTATCTTCACCGGACGGGGAGGGATTCCACCCCAACCCAGCGACCCCGCCAGTCCTACCACCGTCTGGCAAGATTGGAGCCTGACTGAAATCCCGGAAACCCCCACCACAGTGGCAACTCCAGAGGCAACCATGCCGAAAAGCGATCGCCTCGTAGAAGCCCAAGGGTGGTACGTCAACGAAATCGGTCAGGTGGTGCTGACGGCGAATCCCATCACGACAACCCCCCATCAATCGGGACGAGTACCGATCGAATGCCAACTCCCAGAACGGGATGCCGATGGATAGCTTCAGGATCGGCAGCGGGTTAAAAGTCTTCTAACAACTCTTCCACTTCCAGAACCCGATCTCCATCTTGCACCCGTTCGTAGAGGATTTTCGCCTCGCTCAATTGCGATATCGCCTCCTCCGTTCGACCCATTCTCCGATACACGTGCGCCAGCCGCACGCGGGTCAAGGCTTCTCCTTTTTGGCGACCTTCCACGGCGGTCAAATCGATCGCCGCTAAATAGGCCTCTTCCGCCCGCCCGAGCAATTCGATGGTGCTGTACAATTCCCCCAACTGAAGGTAGATCGCACCCGATCGATTCCCCGATGCGATCGCCCCTTCCAAAAACTCGATCGCCTCCGCCCACAAGCCTTTTTCCAGGTACACGTAAACCTGGGGCGGAACCTCTGCCATGGCATCGGTGGGTTGCATCGCCAGTATCTGGAGTGTGTCTGCGCGATCGGTTTCGCTGAGGAGATTAAACCGAGTCGTCGCCGTGGAACCGTTATCGGCCATCACCGTCAGTTTGTAACTCGGTCCCGCATCCAAAGGTGCGTCCCCAGAATAGACGATTTCCGTCCCGGCAACTTCCATCGGTCCCCAAATCACCTCTCCTTGCTCTAGCGTGACTGTATATCCACTCGCACCGGGAACCTCTTCCCAGCGAATCGTGGGTTGAGCCGTCAGCAGTGCCGTATCGCGGGGGCTGAGAATTTGGAGGGCATTGGTATCGAAAATATCGGGATTGCGACCGCAGCCGGGGTTGGTATTGTTGGAATCGCACTCTTCCACTGCCGGACAGATGGAAGTGACAGAGGCGGGAATTCCCACGGGTAAACTGCGCGCCATCCCATCGGCAGCGCAAACCGCGATCGCCCTCGAAGAAGCCACCAGTTTGACTCGATCGCCTGAGCATAGCTCACTTCCCGGTGCGAGGGGACGTTCTGAGCGATCGGACAATACGATCGATCCCCCCCCTTCTAGTACTTCGATTTGTCCGTACAATCGGCATTCTTCCGTCGGTGCGGCCATGGCTGGCAGGGTATGCCAATCTCGATGTTGAGGGTCGAATGCCAACGCACTTGAAAGTAGCAAAGTGGCGATCGCAAAGGGCATTTGTGAGTATTGCATCGTCGATCTCGCAGTAGACAGGATAACGTTCTCCCATAAACTACCGAAGTCCCGACGTTTTACCAACTCAATTTTCCTCAGATCGCACTCATAATTTTCAGAAAAGATTCATTTGTTGAGGAATGGGGTGTGGGGTGTGGGGTGATGGGGGGACGCGGTGACAAGGAAGAGCGTCGCGACTCGCCCATTGTCAATTGTCAATTGTCCATTGTCCATTCACTCTCCCACCGCCTCCCCTGCTCCCGAAGCCCCCGAAGCCCCCGAAGCCCCCGAAGCCTGCTCCAACCGTTGCCGAGCCATCTTTTTCCACTCCGACTCCGGAACGACATTATCGGGAACGAATTGCCAGCACGATTGCCACTCCTCGAGGGCAGCTTCGGGTCGATCGAGTTTTTCCAAGACTTGCGCCAACAGGCAATTGGCCGTTCCGCCTTCGGGTTCGATCGCGATCGCCGTTGCTAAGTGTTCCTCGGCTTCGCGATAGTCTCCCAGTTTCCAGGTTCCCGGCTTCATCAGCAACGCCCAGCCCAGGTTTTTGCGAACCAGATACTCTCCCAGCTCGCTTTGGGTTTGCTGCATTGGTCCCAAACAGCCGCGCAACAACTGGTCTGCTCGTTGGTAGTCTCCCTCTAAAATGTCGAGAAAGGCTTCATTGTTACACCCCCACGGATCGCCGAGCAGTTTGGATTGGTGGAACTTCTCTCGAGCGAGATCGAACTCTCCCATTCGCTGGTAGAGATAGCCGAGGTTATTGAGTACTCTCGGTTTGTTTGCCCCCAACCGCAGGGACAGTTCAAAATAGAATCGCGCCCGATCGAATCGCTGGGCCACGATATTTTCCGCCCCCAATCGATTGAGACGCACGCCGACGGGGTGGATGGCAGCGGGATAGGCGATCGCCCCCAACCCACATACAGCCGCAATGGCAGCTGTTTTCCCGACGGTGCCGAACCGTCGGGGAGATGCCCGGAGATCGGCTACCGGAGATCGGAGATATTCTTCCCAGGTTAACGGCACTTGAGCCGGATTTTGGTAAATCACCGGCAACCACGTGGCACAGGGAAACTCTTTCTCCAACCCCTGTAACTGTTCCCGTGCTTCCCGCACCGACAGATACAACGATTTCCCACTGGCAAACGCCCGCAGAAAGTATCGCAAAAATGCTTGTGCCACCGGATCGGGCACTCTCTCGCGCATGACGATAACCTGGGGGATGAGGATATCATCGAGCGATCGCGCCAGTCCCAAACCGTCGCAGGAATTGAAAATGGCCAGTTGCAAGCCGTTGTTGGTCGCCGTTCGCAAGCCGTACCACAGTTCCCCCAGCGTCAAGCTATCGTTGGCATTGAGATACAGTCGCCCTTCGTTACCCTGGGTTTCGCTATGTCCGGCGAAGAAAATAATATCCCAGTGCTGTTCCCAGAGTCGATCGTTAATTTGCTGCCGTTGGGGTTCGATGAAAATGTCAATTTCGGCGCGATCGCCCAGTTGTGCGAGTAGTTGGCGATCGGTTTGAAGGTCGATTCCCTCGCTGCTACCGAAAATGGCCAGCACTCTCACTTTCTCTCTGGCACCGGACGATCGCCTCTCTCGCCGCCGATACTCCCAATATCCCAGCCCGATTTCCCCTTTCTCGTAGTCTCGTTTCAATAAATCCCATTCGTGCCACGGCAGCTTTTCCACCATGGGATCTTGAGTTTGCACCAACACCCGCACTTCTTCGGGGCGACTCACGAAACCCCGCCATTCTTCTCGAATCCGCTGAAACGATGGGGATTTCAGCCATCGATTGAAGTCAGTTTCGAGTTGTTTTGCCGACTGCTTGCATTCTTCAATTCGCCGGTTGACATGACCCCCGTAAAAGACTTCCGGCTGCTTGATGCGATAGGTTTTGCCCAAATCGCGATAGGTTTCGTCCCAATGCTGGCACGATCGCTCGGCAAGTTGGGGGTTGGCGGGTAATTGACCGTGAAGTTTTAAATCCGGCACTTGACCGTCTTCGCCGAGTTCCAACCCCACCTCAAAGCCCGATTCTAAAGTGCCGCTGAGTTTCAGAACCACAAGCTTTGCCATGGCGATCGCTTTCCCTTCAAACTAGAAAGGATTCTGTCACGATCGCCTCATTAAACGCAACTCGAACCCCAAAGCGTTCTCCGGATTCGGCAATAAACTTCACCTGAATGTTTTCCGTAGTTCGGGCTTCAGCTTGAATGACTTCAATGTTGGCTTCATCAAGGACTGAGAGTCGCAGATTTTCCGGCAGATGGGTATCGGTTTCTAGGGGGTAGAGTTTGACCCAAATTTCAACTTCTGAGTTTGCCATGTCCAAGTCTTCCATCGGCACCATTTCGATGGCTAAAGCGATGGGATATTGGATGTTTAAATTTAGGATTTTGGCACGGGTTATCGAGCGATCGGAGGTTGGCGTCGGCACACCGCGATACCGCCACGCTAGCTGAGTCTTTGGAAATAGCGATTCGAGGGTTTCCCAACCAGCTTCAAATGCGTCGTTCCACCATTGAAAGAGTTTAATGGGATCGCGATTTTTTTGAGAGTCGATCGCGTCTTCTAAATCGCAAATATAGTTTAAAAAATTATCTAGGGATTCTAGCGAATCGAGAGATACCATTTCTCGGGTTGCCTTTTTTATAAATCCGACAAGTTCGGCATTGGCGAAAGATTCGTCCAACCGAACGGCCATGTAACCGAGGCGATCGCCCCAGGTTTCGGCGGGAATTCGCACGGTGCGATCGCCGGGTAAAATCGGACAGCATTCGAGTTGACCGATGCCGGAAATTTCAAGGGTTGAAAAATTCTCAAAAGCAGCTGTAGAACCATCGAAATTCTTCAACTCTTCGGTTTGAATTTCCATACATTTGAGGTAAAATCGAACTGCCCCAGAAGCCAGAACGTTGGCATAGACTTCCTGAGCGCGATGGGGATGAAATTGAGTGCTTCCCCATTTGCGAGCAGTTTGAATATCCTCTCCAGTCAGAGGAACCGTAAAAGGAATTGAGCGAGTCATGGTTAAAAGCATTATAGATCTTGAGTACGGATGAGATCGGTCTGAATTGGAGGGTCGGAATCGTTTGGCTCGGGTTTAATCTTGAATGTATCTATCGCCCTTCTCGCGCCTCATGAAGTACAGAACTTCTGTTTTTAGAAAATCGGAAATTGGGTCGGGGGAAATCAGAAATAGAATTTGGTTTTACCTCATAAGACTGAGAATTTATAGAATAGGTTTCGATAACTTTTATTTTCTTAAATAATCCCGAAATAATGGATAAAAATCTGGCATTTTTTTGTTAAAGAAACCATAAATTGTTTGAATTGAAAGTTGTAACTCTTCAGAAATTTCCGACCAAGTTCGATCTTCCCAAATATGAGCGATCGCCAAAAATTTTAAATTCGCATCGGGTCGATCGCGAACGTGTTCTCGACTGAAGATCCCATCGGGATCTTCTTCGATAAATTGCCGAAGTTCCCTCGAGTTCGATCGCGTTTCTTCAGAACTGAGAATATTTTCTAAATCCTCCGGCGCGCTCACCCCTAAAAAGCTTCCTTTTCCCCCTCGATCTCGAGGCGAATCTGAAGAAGCATTCCTCGATGTAGATCCATTTTTTGGCACGGATGTCAATCCTTGCTTGCGATATTTGGCCATGGCATCGGCTTGGCGTTTTTTGAGTAAAAAGTTACACCATTGACGCACCTCTTTTTTAGGATTATAACTGTCAATTTTTTGACAAATTTCTAATAGCGTCAAACTCAGGGCTTCTTGATGAATTTCCCGACGATCGAACTCAGATGGCACGGCGGGAACGACCAAACGACCCGGTTTTAAAAGTTCCGCACAAAGCTGATTTAATGCTAACCGTCGTTGGCGACTTTTCGGTGGATGCTCTTGAGCAACGATCGCTAATTCTTTTAATCGCCGATCTAAATCGGCGGACTCCTCAGGCATAATCTATGGTAGTGGCAGTGGACCCCTCGAACCCTGGAATACCCAGCATCGACGGATTCTCGATAACAGTGGGAGAACTGACCCTCCTATAAAAGCTTCGGGTTGCCGGTGTGGGGTTTTCTGCGATCGGTGCCGAGTTTTTACAATTCTTTATATATAACGTGAATTCGCGTTAAGCTTTTGGCAGTCATCCCCAGTCAAGCTGAAGTTCCCCGATTGGGGATGGGTGGGAAAGCATGATTCTCCTACATGAGATTGAGTTTTCTCTCGAACACCTCAATTTTTAACTCACCAGAATCAACGATGACGCTTTTCTATAGCAGTCGCCACAAAGAGCGCAGACAACACCAGACAATTGTGCGCTCTGACTGAAGTCTTCCCCCCCTGCTCCCAAAGCACCCGTTGCCCCCGAACTCTCCTTCACGAGTGTCCTAATTGCTCTGGCGACGGCTATATTCCCCACACCCATTGGTGAAAGATTAAGGGAAGCAGACCTTGCTGGAGCTGGAGAGAAGATGAGAGCTAGCAAGCACTCTTCTGAGCGATCGCCTCTTGTAATTTCTCGACTACTTCTGGCACCGTCAGCGAGCCCAAATCACCACTCTGACGGGTGCGAATACTCAATGTCTGAGAATCCACTTCTCGCTGACCGATGACAGCAACAACCGGAATCTTCTCCAATTCTGCGGTGCGAATTTGCTTACCCAGACGCTCGCCGCTGGCATCCACCTCCACTCGCAAACCTTGTTGTTGCAACGTCTGAGCCACCCGCTCGGCGTAGTCTCGCTGAGCATCACTTACCGGCAGCAGTCGCACCTGCACCGGAGCCAGCCACAGAGGGAAATCCCCTGCATAGTTTTCCACCAAGATGCCGAAGAATCGCTCCAGAGAGCCAAAAATTGCCCGGTGAATCATAATCGGACGCTGCCGGGAGCCATCCACCGCGACGTAGTGCAGATCGAATCGCTCCGGCAGGTTAAAGTCTACCTGCAGGGTCGAGCACTGCCACAGCCGACCGATGGCATCCTGAATCTTAATATCGATTTTTGGACCGTAGAAGGCACCACCCCCCTCATCAATTACGTAGGCCCACCCTTTGAGATCGAGTGCTTTTTGCAAAGCCGAAGTTGCCAGTTCCCAAATGTCGTCGCTGCCCACAGACTTGGCCGGACGAGTGGAAAGATTCACCTCATAGTCGGTAAAGCCAAAGTCCGACAGAATCTGTTCTGTCAGGTTCAGTACCCCTAAAATCTCCTCTGTCACCTGCTCTGGCAAACAGAAAATGTGAGCATCATCCTGAGTAAAGCCGCGTACGCGCATTAGCCCATGGAGCACCCCAGATCGCTCGTAGCGATACACCGTACCCAGTTCGGCCCAGCGAATCGGCAACTCCCGGTAAGAATGGAGCTGATGCTGATAAGTCAGCACGTGGAAGGGACAGTTCATGGGTTTGAGCTGATACTGTTGCACTTCCACAGCCATCTGCTCAAACATGTTCTCCTGGTAAAAGTCGAGGTGCCCTGAGGTCTGCCAGAGGTCTCGATTGGCAATATGGGGGGTATAGAGCAGCTCATATCCACCCTTTAAGTGGGCCTGACGCCAGTAGTCTTCGATCGACAGGCGCATGCGGGCTCCTTTAGGATGCCAGAATACCAGTCCGCCCCCAGCAGCCTCTTGAATACTAAACAGATTTAATGCCTGTCCCAATTTGCGATGGTCGCGGCGTTTGGCTTCCTCTTTCTGCGTCAGATAAGCCTTTAGTTGTTCTGGAGTTTCCCAGGCAGTGCCGTAAATGCGCTGGAGCTGCGGTTGAGTTTCGTCGCCCCGCCAGTAGGCTCCGGCCACACTTTCTAGAACAAAGGCTTTGGGGTGCAGGTCACCGGTGCGGCTCAGGTGGGGACCTGCGCACAAGTCCCACCAGCAGGGAGTTGCAGTATCAGAATCCGGGACCTCGATCGATGGCAGGTTGAACAGGGACGGTTCTGCATTGGCTGGCAGTGGGTCAGGGAAACCAATGTAGTAGCGGGTAATTGGCTCATCGGCGGGAATGCTATCGAGAATCTCTAGCTTATAGGGTTCGTTCAGTTGCTCGATCTCAACGCGGATATCATCCCGTTCCACTATTTCGCGCACGATCGGTAGATTCGCCCGAATGATGCGCCGCATTTCGGCTTCGATGCGCTTCAGATCCTCGGGCGTAAACGGGTCAGCCCGGTCGAAGTCGTAGTAAAACCCCGTATCTGTGCAGGGACCAATGGTGACTTTAGTCTCTGGGAACAGGGTTTGTACCGCCATGGCTAATACATGGGCACAGGTATGGCGAAGCCGCATTAGTTGCTCTGAATTACCGGCTAATGGGCTGGTTGCGGACTGCGAACGGGAGACTTGACTGACCATGAAAAGCCAAAATAAGAATGATTATTGTTCTCAATTTATCACAGCAATGGGATAAAGAATTGAGTACTTTCGCAACGGGTAAGGTTTCTCAACTTTCACCTACAGCCGGAACTGTTTCCCATGCAAACCGAAGTTAGACCTCTCGAGGAAAAGAGGGTCGGAGGGAACGGGGAACAGGGAACGGGGGTACGAATTGATGGTTCAAGCGCGAAAATTGCCATCAATTTTCATTTTCGCGCCTAAGTCTATTACCGGGCTTTCCCACCTGGCGTTCGCTGAGAGTCGGACAAATTTTGCACAGGCTCGAACTCTAGTAATGGCGGCGTTTTCTCCTCTAAATTCCCCGATCGTGCTAACTCTTCTAGCTGACGTTCCAACATTTTTTTGGGGTTCCAAAACTTGGAGAAAGGTTCGTGCAGCCACCAAAGAATAGCCGCCCCCAGGGTTGCAACTATCGATAGAGCTGCTAGGGCTTGAAACGCCGCCTGCATGCCCAAAACCAAGGCTTCAACCGGTGCGCGGGTGACCTCGAGATGGCTGGCCAATGGGCTATTGGCAAGGGTGATGAAGGAGAATAAAGCCCCAGCGAGGGGAACTCCGGCGGTTTGCCCCAAAATTCGCGACAGCGATAACAATCCCGAAGCCAGACCCAAACGGTCTTTCGGTGCAGCTCCCATAATGGCGCTATTGTTGGGAGATTGGAAGAGTCCGACACCGAGGGCGTAAGGTACGACTCCCGCGAGATATCGCGTTAGGGTGAATTCGACATCGAACGTTCCCATGACGAAACATCCGAGGGCGATCGAGAGTAGACCGGTAGCGGTGACGATTCGGGTGCCGATGCGATCGGCCAGCCACCCCGCCACGGGAGCAGTTAAGACGATAATCGCGGGAGGAACCGCCAACCACAACCCGGTACGATCGGCGCTGTAGTGCTGCACCAATTCTAGAAAGAAGGGTAAGATAAATATCGCCCCAGCCATGACGAAGTTACCGACAAATCGCAGCATTAATCCCATACTGAACTCGATCGAGCGAAATAACTTCAAGTCCACCATCGGTTCGGGGATGCGAGTTTGCACGATTAAAAAACCGATAAAGCCGATGGCAGAGCAACCCAGCAAGCCAAGGGCGACGGGAGAGTCAAACCCTTGCATTTGAATTTGGGTGGTTCCGAGGCTAAAACCAGTCAACGCGACGGTGAGTATTAGAGTTCCCAAAATATCGAACCGTTGGGAAACGCAACCCGGCGCACATGGCGGAACCAGACGAGCCACCGCGATACTGCCAATGATACCGATGGGGACGTTAATCCAAAAAATCAAGGGCCAGCCACCGAGGGCGACGAGTAACCCACCCACCGTGGGACCGATCGTAATTCCGAGTCCGAATACCCCCGATCGAATCCCTAAGGCTAATCCGCGTTGTTGAGGGGGAAAGATTTCTACGAGCATTGCCGTTCCCAATCCCGAAAGAAAGGCCGCACCGAGTCCTTGGAGGAAGCGACAGGCGATCGCCCATTCAACGGTGGGAGCAAGAGCGCACAGCAACGAACCGAGGGTAAACACCAGTAGTCCGATGACGTACAGGCGTTTTTTGCTGAATCGATCGCCGAGTTTGGCGGCACTGAGAACGAAAACGGCGATCGCCAATAGATAACTTAAAATCACCCACTGAATGGTGGCAAAGTCGGTGTGGAGAGATTCCACCATGATGGGCAAGGCGAGATTGACGATGTAGACGTCGAGGGCAAACAGGAAGACACCCACACTAATTCCCAACATCGCCCACCATTTTGCGGCTTTGGGTTGTTCTTCGATCGAACTCGATGGCGCTTCCTGAGTTTTGGCTCGAACTATCATGTCTTGATGACTTAACGTCTCGTCTTGTGACAATTTGAAGTTGTCGTGAATAATTATAACTTTTTATAAAAAAAATATTAATTTTTATCGCAGAATCAAGCGAGATCGTCTGGCAGACATTATGCACGATCCGCGCAGCGAAACATCCCGACATATTTTGGCCAGAGCAATCTTTTCCTCCAAATGTCTCTTAGACATCTCCAGAAATAAAAAATTAAATCAATTTTGATACCGAATTCATGTTTTCTATCCCTTTCCCCTTTCCCTCTTCCCCTTTTCCTCCAGATGTCTATTGAGCGATCGTTTGACTCAACAAACATCGATCTACAATTTGAGGAAGTTCGCGCTCGATATCGATTGGCGTTCCTCGCTTAGAAATTTCTTTAATTTCTTGGAGCATCTTCGTCACTAAATATAGATCGTCGGTCAGTGCCTCTTTTCCGATTTGCTCTAGTGCCATTTTCAGAGCCGCCTGTCCCGATTGCATCCCCAGGGCAAACTGACTTTTCATCCCTAAAATTGCTGGATTTAAACTTTGATAGAGCGCTTCATCTTTAGCAATTGCATTGACGTGAACCCCGGCATAGTGGGTAAATGCATTTTTGCCGACAATCGGGCGATGGGGCGGAATCGAAATCGAAGAATATTGACTAACCAAATCGTATAAGTTTTTGATATAATTAAGCTGCCATTTTAATTCTGGCTCGATCGTTTCAAGTAAGTTAATGAGAAGTTCGGAAAGATCGACAATCCCCGAACGCTCTCCAAGCCCCATTACGGTTACGTCAATGATATCAACGCCCGCACGATAGGCGTCGAGGGCATTGGCTAACGCTAATCCTCGATCGTTATGACAATGTACCTCAATTTGTGGTGATAGGTGACGAGCAGCCAATCCTTCTTTTAAGGCACGCACGTAATAAGCATAACTGCGATCGGGATGAAATGGTGTTGCGTACCCCGTGGTATCGGCAATACTAATAATATTTGCCCCAGCTTCCACTGCGGCTGTTGCGGCGGCAATTACATCCGCCATCGACGAGCGAACGGTGTCTTCTGGGGTATATCGAATTAATAAATTGGGATTGTGCGATCTTGCATAGGCAATCGCTTCAACAATTTTCTCGATCGCTGCTTCGAGATGGAGATTGTAGTCCCGTTCTAATCGTTGCTTGGAAACGCTAAAAAACACCCCTAAAAAGTCAACTTCGCAATCGATCGCTTTTTGTACGTCCCGAATGCGACACAAGGAATGGGCACCAATTTTAGCCTTCAGTCGCGCTCGAGAAATTTGAGTAACAGAGGTGGCAATTTCGGGATTGACAGCGGGATTTCCAACCTCGATAATATCCACACCAATTCGATCTAAAATTTGGGCGATCGCTAATCTCGTTTCGGGAGAAAAATAAACTCCGGGAGTTTGCTCTCCTTCCCGCAATGTTGAATCGAGAATTTGAATCATGTTTTTAGTCCGCGATCGAGCGACAGCGATTCTAAATTATCATCATTTTCATGGAACGACAGTCGCTCGAAAATACTAAAAGTCTCGACGACCTCAAATCTCCCGTATGCCCTCAACAATGTCCCCATTTATAAAGCAAATCTTAAGGATTTTTAGGGTCTGTAATTGTGGCAATTTCATAAGTCTATCTCCCGATTTCAAGCACCAATCTGTTGTCGATCGCTCTATTTTCGGAGTTGATCGTTCTTCGGGAATAGGAGCGGAGGGAGACGCGGTGAGGAAGAAAGAGGACGCAGTGACACGGTGAGACGGTGACGCGGGGACGCGGTGAGACGGTGACGCGGTGAAGAAGAAATGGGAAACGGAGACGTGGGGACGCGGTGAGGAAGAAAGAGGACGCGGTGAGACGGTGACACGGTGAGGAAGAAAGAGGACGCGGTGAGACGGTGACGCGGTGAGGGAGAAATGGGAGCAAGATGCTCCGACTATCTACTGTCAATTTCCTCTACCCCCGAAGCCCCCGAAGCTCCCCAAGCCCCCCAAGCCCACAAAGCCTCCGAAGCCCCCCAAAAACCCACCTTCAAGAGTCTCCCAATAGATATGACAGGGACCGTAGTACCCTGAGTGATGGTTGTTCCCCATCAATCGCCCATGAACCCATCCAAAAACCCATCCAAAAACTCACCCAACCCCCACATCCTCATCTTCACCGACTTAGACGGAACCCTCCTCAATCCCGACGATTACCGCTACGACAGTGCCCTCCCCGTCATTCATCAGCTGCAATCTCAGCAAATTCCGGTCATTCCCGTCACCAGCAAAACTCGTCGGGAAGTCGAAAGCCTGAACCAGCAAATCGGTCTTACCGAACCCTTTATCGTTGAAAATGGCAGTGGCATCTTTCTCCCCAAAGGCGATCGCCGCTTCGATGTGTCTGAATGCGAAGAATGGGGAGACTACCACCTGATGCGTCTGGGTTGCACCTACCCTCAAGCCCGCGAAACCCTCACTCAACTGGCAGCAGCTTTAGGGGAAACCTTACGGGGATTTGGAGATTTAAGCGTTGAAGAGGTGCAACAACTGACGGGATTGCCCTCGGAAGAAGTGAAGTTGGCGCAAACGCGGGAATTTACCGAACCCTTTGTCACCCCGAAAACCATTCCCCCGGAAACCATCGCCAGCGAGGGGGAAAAACTGGGTTTTCACATCACCGTGGGCGATCGCTTTTCCCACCTCATCGGGGCGGCTGCGGGGAAAGGAAAAGCCGTACGTTGGTTGGTGGAACAGTATCGGCAAGTCGTTCCGGAAGCAGAGATTCTCACCATCGGTTTGGGTAACTCTCCCAACGATCACCCGATGCTGGAAGTGGTGGATATTCCCGCCATTATTCCCGGCAAAAACGGCCCCCATCCCGGTTTAGCGAACCGGGGATGGCAGGTTGCCCCGGCGGTGGGTTGCCAAGGCTGGGGGATGGCGGTGGAGGCGATTTTGAATTCGGAATTTTGAATTCGGAATTTGGAAAGGTGAAAATAAGGGAAGGGGGAGGACGTGGTGACGCAGGGATGAGGAGACAACTGGAGTTTAGATGTTTGCTTACTTGGCGAGAATCTGCAAAACCAACTCAGCTCTGGAAATTACCGCATCATCCTGATAGTGCATAACAAGAACCCCACCACGGTTGTTAATCACATGATTAATTGCATTGACGATCTCTTTAGGATCGTAGTAGTCTTCGAGCTGAATTGTAATAGTGCTAGTCTCTCCAATCGGGAGATTTCTCATCTCATTGGGAGTAATATCAGGCAGATTTTCTATTTTTAATGAATCAGTTGTAACTCCTCGATGTTTAGGAGTTAGATCTAAGGTTAGAGTTGCATGGGCTAATCGATCTACTGTGTTAACTGATGATAGGTCAAAATTCCAGATTGTCACTTCATCAATACCATCTCCCAAGGTCATACCACGTGTATTATGTTTGACCTGAAATTGTTCATTCTGTAAAAGTAAGTTCACAGCAGAATTAGGGGTTTGTGTAAAATCAACTCTTCCGATAATGGGCTTGGGCGTTATTTTAATTTTATTTAAATAAAAAAAATATTGATAAATCGAACCCTGAAATAAAATGATTAAAGCAGTCAATAAAAATACTGCTAAAATAAAACAAAGTATTTTAGAATTTTTATTCCAGTTAAATGTATTTTTTGGCATGTGTAAATTGTTAAATAAAATATGTTTATTTATTTTGTTTGTTACTATTTTTTTTGTATCTATTTTCTGTGAATTTATCGATTCATCATTTGAGCTTATAGCATTTTTATTTATCTCTTTTAAAGAGGTAGAAGATGGTATTATTCTTTGACTTTCGACAGTCTTAGCACCATTCGCTCCAATCATAGATCTGAGTTTGGGAATCTGTTCATCTAGATATTGAGAAAGGAAAAAACTTGTTGATACCATAGTGAGTGAAGAGACAGTGGAAAAAAAGCCTGTCTGACTTGAATATAGATCGTAAATTTCCCAAGGTGGAGGATAGTTTAAATGCGATCTAGTCATACCTAGCCAAGCAACTGCGGAGGAACCACCACAATCATGTGTTATTTCTTTAATCGGTTCCCCTGACTGAGTTAAAAAGCTATTTTTTTGTGAACTTATTTTTTTGAAATTAGCAGTTAAAAACTTAAATGTCTCATCTAGTGTTTGATTTCCTTGTGCGAGTCCTCGTAAGACTTGATTAATTTTTAAAATATTTTGATTAGATAGTGACTTTATTATACAAATTGCAATCTCATCTATTTGTACGGGATTTTCACTTTCTATAGCATGGATAAAACTGACGCCAGTGCGATTATACTCATCTTCAATCGCTAATAAACAACCATATGCAACAACAGGTAACTCATTCAGATCTAAATTAACGACACAAAATTTCCATCTCGATAGATGAGTTTCTAACATATTATCAATTCTGCTTTCGGCAGATAAATAGTTGTTAGAGATACCGTCAGATTCGAGGCCAAGGGAATACTCTTTATATGTAGGTGGTTCACCAGAAATGAGAGTATATCCTTTGCCAAAAACGTTAAGTCTAAGTATATGTTTCATTTGTCTCTACACAGTTCATTTACTACCCCCAAGAGTATCACCGAGCAAACTTATATTTAGTAGGGTGGATTAGGCGTGGAAATAATTGGTCGGAAAAACCCAGACTTTTGAATGAGTCCCGTAACCGACCACCGGATGTTTGTTAAACAATATAAATTTAAGACCATAGTGTTGGGAGAGGCTAGCTAATACTTAATCCATAAATACTGATACTATTATAGTTGTAGTTTTTTCAATAAATTTACAATAAAAAACTCAAGACTTTGCATTTTAAAATAGTTCTTCACCCATTGTATAAGCATCTTCTGTTACAACTTTTTTAGCTGCTTCCTGACCTGCCATTACCTCAACAAATTTTCTAGCACATTCACCTAAAACAATAGATCCACCGCGATTGTTAGCTCTGATCCCGTCTTGCTCTAGGATAGTAATGACTTCACAAATTTTTTCCGAGTTACAAACTCCTCTTAATCTTTGTATTATGGGTTTGTAAACATTAAGAACTTTTTTCAAAAAAGTTCGATCGTCTCGAGCAAAGTCTGGCTTAATAAGATCGAATTTATTGAAGATTAGAATGAGTCTATCAATTTTTATACTTGTCTCTGCAACTAAGTCTCTCAGCTTAGCAAATAATTCTCCATTGTAGTACTCATTAGCTGAAGATGATAAGCCTGTGACAACATCTGTAGCATCAAACATACAGATTAAAACGATACCCAGACTTTTATTTGTTGTTTGGCGAAGCTCTAAAGTTTCCTGACGTGCTTGCTCAATGACACTCTCTTGTGCTGTCAGTTCTCCAGGAAAATCATGTACTTTTAATTGAAGATGAATGCGAACATCAGTACGAATATCTGGATCGGCAAAATGAGGTTCGGTATTATCACGATCAAAATCGTAAATTGGTACTGTGCTGACTTTATGGGAGAAAGTCGAGTTCAGTCTTGCGTGATTCCAGGGAGCATGCCATTGATTTAATAGAGATGTTTTTCCGACTGCTCGTGGACCGACAATAATCACAGGCTGAGAATAGGTTCTTACAACTCTTGATTTTTGTAGTTTTCGTTTTACATTTTTGTATTTATCTCGAAAATCTTCGTATTTACTTTTAAAGTCTGATAGCGCCTGTACTTGTTGTTTCTCTGAGGAAAGTTCTGAATTTAGTTGATTGATTATTTCATTCGAGTCTCGAACTTGTGCCTTAAGTAATTCATTTTTGTTTCCTAAGTCATTCTTGGTTGATATCCATGAAAATAAACTACCAGCAGCTGCGCCAACAATAGCAGCTACAATTTCTGGAGTCATACTAGTCATATTCGTTTGTTCTACCGTTTTTCTGCTATGAATGATGTGTAAAACAGAATAGTTCTCAATTGAAACTTAATTCAATTTCTCGATAGGGTAGATACTGTGCCCAATATTTTTGTATTTTGCAATGCCCTGAAGTGTCATATTAGCAATCTTGTTTGATAAGGTATCACACTTTATTAGGTTTTTGAGCATTAAATAAATTAAAGAGGGTTTCAACGCGGATTTATTTCGTTGAAATAAATCCCGATTTCTCTGAAATAATCTGTCATCTATCGGCTTTAAATCTATAGCTCTTTAAATCAAAATTTTAGGTAAGCATTCAGCTATCGGTTTCAAGGAAAAATTCTTTAAGGGCGGGTTTAGCAGTATCTTCTTCAACTGAATCAAATATTTTTTTAACGCGATCTTACCCATTGTGACCTAATCTTTATCTGACATTAAACCTGAATCTTTACTATCTTAATTTTGACAATATATTCGGCAAAATCCGAATTTAACTTTTGTGTAGCTAATGAAAATCAAATTGTTTCTTGCATTAAAGTGTTAGGCTTTACACAAAAAATTAATCGCTCTCATCGAATATATTCACAATCTCCTGTCGTATCATTCCCGGTAATACTCGACGATCGGATCAAATCTCGATAACCGATCGATCCTGATTTGAATCTTGAGGCGTAGGGTGGGCAAAATCAATATTGGTCATCTTCGCGGAAAATCCGATTCAAGTTGCTCGCCGACGATCGATGAACAATCATATCCGGTGAGCAAGGGTGGATTGGCGATCGCATTGTTTAGTCTAAACTCTAGGAGACAAGGGAGATTGAGGAACACTCAAGCAAGATGCTCCCACCATCTCACTATCTATTGTCAATTCTTCCCGTACCTCCTGTGCTTGCGAAACCTCCAAAAGCTCCTCAAGCCTGCGAAGCTTCCCTTGCTCAAAAAGTGGCGATCGGTATTCGGCACTTCAAAATCGGCGCCAAATATAAGTTAATACAATTAGTGAAGTCGTCCGATCGAATCTGAGGGCGGCCCGATCCACGAGGAGAAAGCAGAAGGAATTATGGGAAAGGTAGTCGGCATTGACCTGGGGACAACCAACTCTGTGGTCGCTGTCATGGAAGGTGGTAAACCCATCGCGATCGCCAATGCAGAAGGGATGAGAACGACCCCCTCCGTTGTCGGCTTTAGTAAAGATAGCGAACGCTTAGTGGGTCAGATGGCGCGGCGACAGGGGGTTCTCAATCCTCAAAATACGTTCTACGGCGTCAAGCGATTTATCGGTCGCAAGTACGGCGAACTCAACCCCACCTCGAAACGGGTTCCCTACACCATCCGCAAAGACGAATCGGGCAATATCCGCATCAAGTGTCCCCGACTCAAGCGCGATTTCGCCCCGGAAGAGGTCTCGGCGATGATTCTGCGCAAACTGGCCGACGAAGCCAGCCGCTACCTGGGAGAACCGGTGACCGGGGCCGTAATTACCGTACCCGCCTATTTCAACGATTCCCAGCGACAGGCTACCCGAGATGCGGGGCGGATTGCCGGGTTGGAAGTCAAGCGGATTCTCAACGAACCGACAGCGGCTTCCCTGGCTTACGGGTTAGAACGGCGGGAGGCGCAGACGATTTTGGTTTTCGACTTGGGGGGGGGAACCTTTGACGTATCGGTCCTCGATGTCGGGGACGGCGTGTTTGAAGTGCGATCGACCAGTGGCGATTCCCAACTGGGGGGCAACGATTTCGATCGCAAAATTGTCGATTGGCTGGCCGAAGGATTCCTCGAAGCGGAAGGGATCGACTTGCGGCGCGATCGCCAAGCCTTGCAACGCCTCACGGAAGCGGCGGAAAAAGCGAAAATCGAACTCAGCGGCGTGGGAGTGACCGATATCAACCTCCCCTTCATCACCGCCACGGAAGAAGGTCCCAAACACATCGAAACTCGCCTCACGCGAGGGGATTTTGAAGCCATGTGTCAAGACCTGGTGCGCCGCCTGCGCCTGCCGGTGAAGCAAGCCCTCGTTGATGCCGAACTCAACCCCCGTCAAATCGATGAAGTGGTGCTGGTGGGCGGTTCCACCCGGATTCCCTTAGTCCAGCGGATCGTTCGCAGTATTATCGATCGCGAACCCAACCAAAACGTCAACCCCGACGAAGTGGTGGCCGTGGGGGCGGCGATTCAAGCGGGGATTTTAGCCGGCAACATTCAAGATGTCCTCTTACTCGACGTCACCCCCCTGTCGGTGGGATTGGAAACCATAGGCGGGGTGATGAAACCCCTAATTCCCCGCAACACCACGATTCCCGTGCGGCGATCGGATATTTTCTCCACTTCTCAAAACAATCAAAGCCAGGTGGAAGTTCACGTTCTCCAGGGGGAACGGCAAATGGCCAACGATAATAAATCCCTCGGTCGTTTTCGGCTGACGGGCATTCCGCCGGCCCCGAGGGGGATTCCCCAAGTGCAAGTTTCCTTCGACGTGGATGCCAACGGAATTTTACAAGTGAGTGCCCTGGATAAAGCCACCGGACGGGAGCAAAGTATTACCATTCAAGGGGCATCTACCCTCAGCGAACGGGAAGTCGAAGAAGCCATCCGCCAAGCAGAGGAATTTGCCGATGTCGATCGCCTGCGTCGAGAAAAAGTCGACCAACGCAACCGTGCCGAAGCCCTCGCTGCCCGTGCAGAACGGGAACTGCGGACGGTGGCTCTCGATTTTGGCTTGCAGTTTGCCCAAGGCACTCGCCGCCGCATCGATTCGTTGATTCTCGATTTGCGCGATAGCCTCGCCCGCAACGACGATCGCGGCATCGACATTACCAGTTCCAACCTCCAAGATGCCCTCTACGAACTCAGTCGCGAAGTGACCGAATACGCGATGGAAGAAGACGACGACGATTTGTTCGGGGCGATTCGCCGCACCTTTACTGGGGACGACGATCCCAACTACGGTCTCGAACAGCGTCGACCTCGGGGGGGTACGTCGCGGATGCCGCGCACCAATGCGTATGATGAAAAATGGGATGATGATGACGATGATTGGTTCTAAAAAACGCGATGTGCAACTTAATGTTCCAACACCTGACAAAGCGGGGTAAAAGGGAAAGGGAGAAGGGGAAAGAGGAAATGGGTCTCCTCCGTCACCCGGTCGTTGGGCTCAAAGTTGCAGGTGGCGTAAAAAAGGAAATGGCGATCGCTTGATGGGAGCGATCGCGGCCAAAATCGATCGTCCCAACCCCAGGCGAGATCGCCTCTGTTGCATTTGTGGTTTTGCGCCGATCGACGAGATCGTGGCAAAATCGACAAGCGCGCGGGTGTTGCAAGCAATTTGCCCTTGACGGGTCGAACGGAATTACCATGCAGAATGTTCGGGATTACTACCAACTGTTGGGGATTGCCCCCACCGCAACGGGAAATGAAATCAAACAAGCCTATCGCCGATTGGCGCGAAAATACCATCCCGACCTAAATCCGGGAGATAAAGCCGCCGAGGATAAATTTAAAGACATCGGCGAAGCCTACGAAATTCTCTCCGATCCCAGTCGCCGGCAAGAGTACGATCGCTTCAGCCAATTTTGGCAGCAAAAGAAAGCCGGACGCACCCCCAGCAAGCGCAACCGGACGAACGTTCCCCGTCAAAGCCCCGCCACCGGACGAGATTTCGATCGATACCCCACCTTCGAGAGTTTCCTCGACGATTTGCTCAACCGAGGGGCAACCCCCACCCGCAATAGTCCCCCACCGCCTCCGGGTTCGCGCATCGACTCCCCCGGTGCGTTTCGCCCCAAAACGACGAAAACCGCCTATACAGTTTCGGCGAACAATACCCCGCGTGATATCGAAGCCCGTTTGACCCTACCATTGGAAAAAGCCTATCGAGGGGGACCAGAACGCATTCGCCTCGAAGACGGACGCTCGATCGAAGTGAATATGCCCGGTGGTATCGTCGACGGTCAGCGGTTGCGCCTGAAAGGCAGAGGAACCAACGGCGGCGATCTCTATCTCAAAATTACCGTTCCCCCCCACCGGTTTTTCAAAGTGGAAGGAACCGATATCTTTTGCCAGTTGCCCCTGACTCCCAGCGAGGGAGTACTCGGCGGTCGGGTGGAAGTGCCAACCCTCGACGGGTTGGTGAAAATGACGCTACCCCAAGGTCTCAAATCCGGTCAGCGATTGCGGCTGTCGGGGAAAGGATATCCGACCCCTCGGGGCGATCGCGGCGACCAGTTCGTGGAGGTGCAAATCGCCTTACCTCAGAACTTGAGCGATCGAGAACGGGAACTTTACGAGCAATTGCGCCGCATCGAAACCTTCAATCCCCGTCAGAATTTGCCCCGGTGAGCTTGTTTGTGCAAACGGCGTTCGTCGCAAGGTTTTGGTCAAAGGCCAATTGCTTAACGCCCATCTATAGCAACCGCCAGACCAATTAGGACATCGTGAGGATGAGCAGGCAATCGCGGTGGGAGTGGGGGGAGCAGGGGGAGAAAGACCACGGGTTAATTATCAAAGTGTCCTAACTGACTCGAGTTTAGACAAAATCTCGATCGAACCGGCGACAAGCCTGACGGGGTCAGCGTTTTAGTTTTTCGATCGTTCCCTCACTCGTTCAACGCTCAAATCGTTTCGGGATAAGGGTTTGAGCGTTTGAGCGATTAAATTTGTCTAAACTCCAATAACTGAAGTGGCAACGGCTATAGAATCCGACTCCGTTTCTCAAACATCTGCTCGGATCGAGTCTCATGTAGGATGAGGTGCGATGTGGAAGATAATTTAAATATCGATAAAATCTCGAGTTTTTGGTTGGGTATCGCCTCGATGGCAATATCCCCTTGACCTCGGGCGCGAGAAGATCCCACGCTGAGTTCGCCAATCGAAACTCTCCCAATTTCTAACCCCATCAACTCACATTAACTCAGAAGCATTTATGAAACCAGCTAACTCTTCCCATGGGCTAGTTTCTGCTGCCGTTTGTGCTTTAGCAATCGTCACCGCACCTGCTGATGCGCAGATTACTCCCGATGCCACCCTACCCAATAATTCAGTGGTTCTTCCCAACGGCAACATCCTGATCATTGAAGGAGGAACGATCGCCGGAACCAATCTTTTCCACAGTTTTCAAGACTTTTCTATCCCCACGGGAGGAGAAGCTTTCTTCAATAATGCTCTCACCATCGACAATATCATTACCCGCATCACTGGAGGCAACTTTTCCGATATCGACGGATTAATTCGCGCCAATGGGACGGCGAACCTGTTTTTAATTAACCCTCACGGCATTCAATTCGGACCCAACGCCAGTTTAGACATTGGTGGTTCGTTTTTGGGAAGCACCGCAGAGAGTGTGGTGTTTGACAATAACGCAGAATTCAGTGCCACCGATACCAGTACGACATCATTACTGAGCATTAACGTTCCCATCGGCTTGCAATTTGGTTCGACAGCCCAACCCATTGTGACTCGATCCCAAGTCAGCGATCCAGTTGCTGAATCGATCGTCGGGTTACAAGTCGAAGCCGGACAAACCATTGCCTTCGTGGGAGGAAATTTAGACTTTCCTGGGGGAAGTTTAACGGCGTCTGCGGGTCGCATTGAACTCGGAAGCGTTGCTGCTAATAGTTCAGTTAATATCGTACCGATTGAATCGGGTTGGACGTTAAACTACCAAGAGGTCAGTGCATTTCAAGACATTAATTTAACCGACAGCGCTTTTCTCGATACTAGTGGGAATAGCGGTGGAAATATTGAGATTCAAGCAAGGCGAGTCAGTGTTACGCAAGGTTCGGGAATTTTGGCGAATACCTCTGGTAATGAATCCGGGGGGATTTTAAGAATTCGTGCGACAGAATTGGTAGAAGTGAGTTATATCAGGGAAGCCATTGATAATAATGATTTTCGCACAAATCGTCCTTCTTTTAGTCAACTATCAACACGAACCTTTGGTAGTGCTAGAGGTAACGATCTAATTGTAGAAACGCCAGATTTTACGCTGTCAGGATTTGCCTTTATTTCTGCGAGTACGATTGGCGAAGGAGATGCAGGTAATGTCAGTTTTGATGTGGATAATTTCCGAGTTTTAGATGGGGGACAATTTGGTGCCGCCGTTGCTAATTTTGGAAATGGTAGCAATGTAACAATTACAGCACAAACAGTGGAAATTATGGGTTCTAGACCTTCTGATGGATCGGAAGAGATCGGCTTTAGTGGTGTCTTTGTTAATCCTCAACCCGGAAGTACGGGTAATGGGGGAAATTTACTCATTGAAACTGGAATCTTGCAGATTGCTGACGGTGGAACAATTACGGCTTCAACTTTAGGCGCTGGAGATGGGGGAAATATAACAGTTCGGGCTACAGAAATAGAGGTGAGTGATGCTTTAGTCGATCTCAATAGTTCAATTAGCGGTTTAACAGTGGGTGTGGATGTCGGTGCAACGGGAAATGGAGGTAATCTCACCGTTAATGCAGAACGTTTGCGGATTTTTGATGGAGGACAGGTTACTGCTTTTGCCCTAGGAGATGGTAATGCTGGAGATATAACTTTGCAAGTGAATGAAATTGATGTCAGTGGTATTTCTGAAGATGGTCGATTTCCGAGCCGAATTGCTGCTTTTTCGGAAACGGATTTTGCTGCCGGGACGATCGATATTGATGCCGATACTCTCACTATGCGTAATGGGGGAGAAATTAGCGTCAGCAATTCGGGTTTCGGCAGTGCGGGGAACCTGAACGTGGATGCCAACTCCATCTTCCTCGATACCAACGCGAGCCTCAACGCCGACTTGCAAGCAGGAACCCAAGGAAACATTACCCTCAATATCGCCGATTTGCGCCTGCGTCGGGGCAGTAACATCACCACCAATGCTACGGGAGATGCCATCGGAGGGAATATCAATCTCAATACCGAAACTCTGGTGGCATTGGAAAACAGCGATATCAGTGCCAACGCCGAACAAAGCTTTGGCGGACAGGTGAATATTGCGGCCGATGGCATCTTCGGCACTCAGTTCCGAGATGCACCCACCCCCGAGAGCGATATTACCGCCACCTCAGCATTGGGAGCAGAATTTAGCGGTATCGTACAAATCCAAACTCCCGATGTAGATGCAGCGTCGGGACTCGTTGCTTTGGATGGCGACACCCTCAACCCCAATACCCAAGTCAGCAATCGCTGTGAGATCGCCACCCGCAGTCGGTTTGCTATCACTGGCAATGGCGGACTTCCCGAAGACCCCACCCAACCTATACAATCGCGGACGGTATGGCGAGATACTCGTTTGGGAGAAATCCAAAGCCGCCTGACTCCCAGTCCAACGGCAGCCGAACCGGAGGAATCCGCACCACCCCCTGTGCCGTTGGTAGAAGCAACCGGATGGAGAACCAACGATCGCGGTCAAATCGAGCTAATCGTCGCATCGGGCAACCCAGATCGATCTCCCTGGCAACCTCATCTAGAGTGCGACTCCGTTTCTCAAACATCTAGTCCGATCGAGTCCTCTGTACGATGAGGCACCATTTGGAAGACAATTGAAATATTGAAAGCTGTTTGTTGGGTGTAAGGGCGATGCACCGTCCCTGTGATTCCAATGCGAGAAGATCGCCCCGATCGTTCCTAACCGGAGTCCACTCAATTCAACTCAGGAATATTCATGAACCCAGCCAAATCTCCCCCTTGGCTAATTTCTGCTGCCACGTTTGCATTTGGCTCGATCGCCCCACCCGCCTGGACGCAGATTACCCCCGATGCAACTTTGCCGAACAATTCAATTGTCCTTCTCAACGGTAACGTCTTCACAATCGAGGGGGGGACTGAAGCTGGCACAAACCTCTTCCACAGCTTTCAAGACTTTTCCATTCCCACGGGAAGCGAAGCTTTTTTCAACAATGCTCTGAGTCTCGAAAACATCATCACCCGCGTCACTGGAGATAATCTCTCCGACATCGATGGGTTGATTCGTGCAAACGGAACCGCTAACCTATTTCTGATTAACCCCAACGGTATCGAATTCGGACCGAACGCACGACTGGATATTAGGGCCACTGCACCGTTAGTGGAAGCCACGGCATGGAGAAGGAATAGTCGCGGTCAAATCGAGTTAATCGTGGCATCGAGCAACCCAGATCGATCTCCCTGGCAACCTCATCCAGAATGCGATCGGGTCTTCCAAGAATCCGCTCGTCTCGAGTCTTGGGAAGGATGAGTTGAATGGGGAAGATAATTGAAATATCGAGTTTCTATGTGGGGGTAAGGGCGATCGCGACTTCCCCTTAACTCCGATGCGAGAACATCATCTGTTCGCCAGCCGCCACCCACCCGATTCCACACCCCGTTAACTCAATTTCACTCAGGAGCATTCATGAACCCCGCCAACCCTCGTTCTTGGTTAGTATCTGCTGCCGTTGTGGCTTTGGGATCGATCGCCGCACCCGCCTGGGCACAGATTACCCCCGATGCAACCCTGCCGAACAATTCAATTGTCCTTCCCAACGGTAATGTCTTAACAATCGAGGGGGGGACTGAAGCTGGCACAAACCTCTTCCACAGCTTTCAAGACTTCTCAATTCCCACGGGAGGTGAAGCCTTTTTTAATAATGCCACCAATATCACTAGCATTTTTAGCCGCGTGACCGGGGGAAACATTTCTGAAATCGATGGAACTCTTCGTGCCAATGGTGCGGCTAATTTATTCTTGATGAATCCCTCGGGAATTATATTTGGCGAAAATGCATCTTTAGAGATTGGCGGGTCGTTGTTTGCCACGACTGCCCAGAGCATTATTTTTAATGATGGCATTGAGTTTAGGGCCAACCCAGCCAATGCAACGCCATTATTAACCATGAACGTTCCAGTGGGGTTGCAAATGGGGAGCACTCCAGGAGATATTACCGTCAGGGGCAACGGACACAACCAAACGTATCCTCAAGACCGTACGATTCCCTTCGATCGCACTAACAGCACTCGAGGACTGGAAGTGGCTTCGGGACAAACGCTTGGTTTGGTGGGGGGAAATATTTTTCTCGATCGTGGTGTATTAACTGCCCCAAGCGGTCGGATCGAACTAGGAGCCGTTGGAGGCAATCGCAACGTCGGAGTGAATCTCAACCCCACAGCCAGCGGTTGGCACTTCGGGTATGAAGGGATTACGAATTTTGGCAATATCGAGCTGAAGGAGCGATCGCTCGTCGATGCCAGTGGCACCGGTAGCGGTCGGATTCGACTGCAAGGCTCGCGAGTCGAACTGCTCGATGCTTCGACGCTTTTAATTCAAAATCTGGGGACCCTCAGCGGCGGTAGGATTCAAGTGAATGCCACTGAGGCACTGGAGATCGCGGGAAGCAGCCTCGGAGGAGTTGCGATTAGTGACATCCGCAGTGAGACCTTGGGTAATGGCAACAGTGCAAATATTGCCATTGACACTCAACAGTTAACCCTCGGCGATGGTGCAGTCGTCGGAGCGAGGACGTTTAGTTCCGCTGCTGGAGGTAACATCGATGTTATCGCTCGAGAGCGGATCGAGCTGAGTGGTTTTGCTCCGGGTAATCCGACCTTCAGTAGCTTTATCGCTACAGCAACCGTTGGGATGACTGGTGATGCTGGAAATGTATCGATTTCGACCGGGCAACTGCGTTTTTCAGATGGAAGTGGTATTTCATCCGTGAGTGTTGGAATGGGGGCCGGAGGAGATGTGACGATTCGGGCAACGGAGTCTGTGGAATTACTCGGACTCAATCCATTGACATTCACCGCATCAAATCTCGGTGTATTTGCCATTGGTTCGGGTGATGCCGGACGTTTAACCATCGATACAGCAAGAGTAACGATCGCCAATGGTGCTGGGATTTCCTCCTCAACTCTCGCCAGCGGTGCAGCTGGGGATATCGCCATTAATGCCTCGGAATTTGTCGAAGTTAACGGTCAATTTCCCACAGATACTGTCATGCTTCCCAGCCAAATCTCTGCATCGAGCGAGCTGACCGATCCGACCATCCGTCAAGCTTTTGGATTACCCCCAGTCCCTACGGGAGAGTCGGGAAATTTGCGCATTAATACTCCCGCTTTGCGCGTCCTCAATGGTGCAACGGTTTCGGTGCGCAATGATGGAACCAGTGGAAATGCCGGTAGCTTAGAGATTCAGGCCGATTCCGTCCTCCTCGAAGATCGAGGTAGTTTGACGGCTTTTGCTAGGGATGGGGGAGGAGGCGATATCGTCTTAGAAACCCAAACCTTGAACGCTCGCAACGGGGGACAAATTAATGCTTCGACTCAATCGGGCGAGGGGGGCAACATCGAGTTACAAGTCCCCGATTTGCAATTGGGCAACGGTAGCTTCATCTCCACGGAAGCTGGAGGAACCGGAAGTGGGGGTAACGTGACTCTCGACACTGACACGATCGCTCTGCTCGAAAATAGCAGCATTACAGCGAATGCTTTTGAAGGGGCCGGAGGCAACATCCAAATTACCACCCTCGGGCTTTTCGTTACCCCCAATAGCCGGATTACTGCCAGTTCTGAGCTGGGTGTAGATGGAAGCGTCAGTATTAACAACCCCATCATCGATCCGGCTTCGGGACTGGTTGCATTGGATGGAGATACTCTCAATCCCAACACCCAGATTCAAGATAGCTGCGAGATTGCGGTCCGTAGTCGGTTTGCTATCACTGGCAGTGGCGGACTTCCCGAAGACCCCACCCAAAACTTCCTCGGACGAACGGTGTGGCGGGATACTCGTTTGGGGGAAATCCAAAGCAACCTGACTCCCAATCCTGCACAAACCACACCCGAGGCATCGACTACACCCCCGACCCCCTTAGTGGAAGCCACGGGATGGAGAACAAATAGTCGCGGTCAAATTGAGTTAATCGTCGCATCGGGCAACCTATCCCAATCTCCCTGGCAACCTCATCTAGAATGTGATTCGTCCCCTCACAACGGGCGATTGTAATCGACACAGAATCCCATCGGGCAGTCAGTCTTCTAAGTTATATCAAGTTCGGTTAAACACTTATAATTCCTCGTGAGGTGAGCAGGCAATCGCTGGGGGAGAGAATTTCCAGAAGTTTCAGAAGATCGGGCTTAACTATAACGAATTATCCGCACTTGAGATCGCACAAGGGATAGAATTTTGGCGTGAGAGGAAGAGTCGCTTAATTGTAATGAATTATCCGCACTTAATATTAGTGGGTTTGCTCAATGGGAATCTCGATCGTAAATTCGGTTCCTCGTCCAAGTTCTGAGGAAACGTCTATCTTTCCTTTATGTTTTTCAACGATAATCTGATAACTAATGGATAAACCCAAGCCCGTTCCTTTGCCCACGGGCTTGGTTGTAAAAAAAGGGTCGAATAACTTACGTTGAATGTCCGGCGGGATGCCAATTCCATTGTCTCTAATTTTGACCTGAACTTGGTGAGATGCGATCGTCTTCGTTTGAATGATAATCTGGTGGGTTGCATTCGTTCTTTCGAGTAGAGCATCAATGGCATTGCTCAGAATATTCATAAAAACTTGATTGAGCTGAGCGGGATAACAGTCTACTAAGGGAAGACTTCCATATTCTTTAATGATTTTAATACCGAGCTTAAGACGATGATTGAGAATTACGAGAGTATTATCCAATCCTTCATGGAGATCTGATTTTTTCATTTCAGCTTCATCTAATCGAGAAAAATTCCTCAAGGACAAGACAATCGCCTTGATTCGGTCTGTTCCAAATTTCATAGACGAGAGTACTTTGACTAAATCTTCTTGGAGGAATTCGAGATCGATGTCCGCCGTCAATTCTTCTATCTCATGTGTTTTTATTGGATACTCTTTTTGATATAAATTTAATAATTCTAATATGTCTTGAGTGTATTCATTTAAATGACTTAGGTTGCCATAAATAAAGTTCACGGGATTATTAATTTCATGGGCAACACCAGCTACCATCTGACCCAAACCCGACATTTTTTCAGTTTGAATGAGTTGTGTTTGGGTTTGTTTAAGGTCTTGGAGTGTCGCTTGTAGTTCTTGAGTTCGTTCTTCGACCCGCTGCTCTAATAGTTGCCGAGCATCTTCTAGTTCGCAAGTATACTTCCCTGTCCATTGAATGAGCTGGTTCAGGGAAGTTGCTAACACGCCAACTTCGTCATGAGTGGTCACCTGTGCTTGCAGGTTAAAGTTAGATTCTTGAGTGACTTCCCGAGCCACGTTGGTGACTGTGACGATCGGATTTGCGATCGCTCGACTCGTCCAAATTGCTAACAGCGTGGCGATTGTTACAGAAAAAACCATACTCGTCAGAATTATCTGCTGCCGTAGCGCATGAGCTTGACTCAGTTGTTGGTTAGCTTGCGCTTGTTGTTGTTCGGCAGTCTGAATCGTGCGAGTTAAGTCTTCTGAGAGTTTCTCGAACCGATCCCGAATTTCAATTGCCTCGTCTCCAGCGATCGCGACTAGAATCTGTTGCTGTGCTTTTGGTATTCGATCGGGTGTTAATTGTAGAGGCTCAATGTTTTGCCAGATTGATTCAATAAACAGAGCATATCGATCGAGTATCTGATTATAGTTCGTCACTAATTCATTAATTTCTAGAATATCAATATCTAAATTTTTTTTGTGTTTATATTCAAAATGTTTTAGCTTTAATAAAATTTCTTCAATCTGATTTAAGTCAATCTTGAATTTGCTAACTTTATACTGAAACCAGATCGAATCATCGATTACAGAAAATAGCTGTTGAGGATGAGAGCGAAGTTTTAAGATAGAATTATCTAATTGATGTAAAATATGTTTCTGAGTCTCGGCAAAATTTAGTTGTTTTTGAGCTTTATCTTGGTAGCGATCGCCAATGATTAGTCCAATGCTTGTTCCCAAGACAGCCACACCAATTGCTAAAGAATAGCCGTAGCCTATCTTTTGGGAGATACTGCCAATTTTTAAGTCTATTCCCCATTTTGAAAAAAGTCGTTGGGGTTTCACGAAAAATATACCTTCTTTATTTTTGTTGATTTACCCTTTTTAGAGTTATTTTAAATTTAAAAAAATGCAATTACTTCAACTTTAGCTCGATTAATTATATATAAATAGTTATACAAAAAATTTTAATACAGAGTAGCTATAGTCAAAATCTTATTACATATTACATTACAGAAATCTTAGCTAATGCTGAATTCAAAAATTTTATTGAATGGCTTTATCTTGTCCGATCGCTTTATAAACTTGGCGAATCATGTCATAATCTGAATCTTTAGCACCTAGGAATTCAGATTCTTGGTATTTAAAATTAGAGGGTGAAGCCAAAATCGCCGCGACTAACTCATCTTTGTTTTGCAACATTCGCGATCGAATTTCATCCAAAATCGCCGGTTCGAGATTGAACTTCGCCACAAATACATCATTCGGTAAAGGAGAGCCTTGGGCAACGATGGGAAACTCACGTTCAGACCAGCCGGTCTCCTTGAAAAACTTTTGATGGCGGGACTTAGAATCTCCCCAAGCATCAATCTCTCCATTTTTTAAGGCTTGCAAACCACGATCTTGAACCATGAGCGTTTTAAAGTCCGATTTAGGATCTAATCCAGCATCGATTAGAAGTTTTGTGGAACCCAGATGAGAGGCGGTTGCACCTTCCGTTCGCATCCCAATGGTTTTACCTTTCAACTGTGCTAGAGATTCAATTCCACTGTCAGCCCGGACGCGGATTACGGTATAGTAGCTGGGTCGCTCCAGAGCGATAATAGGAATGACCTTAGCTCTGGCTTGGAGAATGACATATTCCGATGGTCCGGCTAGTGCTAAATCGATCTGATTGGAAAGCAAAGCTGGGGCAGCCGCGATATGATTTTCGACTGGAAAAAACTCAATCTTTGTTTCTAAGACTTTCTCTAAGACTTCTCGAAACTCTCCAAAATCGCGTTGTAAATTTTCGATTCCTTGGACATCAGTTATCGCCAAACTCAACTTTGTTGGCCAATTATTTGCTAAACCTGAGGAGGTGCCTTCGCTTTGGATTTGTGTCGTGGCACAGCTCGATAAAAATAGCAGAGAATACCAGAAGAAATGACGTCGCTTCATATTTATTGACGAAGTTTTCAATAAGGAGTGGATAGCGAGCAGTATGAGAGAAATGAGATCGCTGAGACTCTGGAATCGTAATTATTGACTCTCACCCTGACTAAAGAGTTAAACCCCTAGTTTTTTGTCGATCGGTGGGGGCGTATGAACGCTTACCTGGAGTCGACTCCTTCTGACTTGCATCCGGTACTGCGATCGCTTTTTCATTTAGCTGACATGTTAAATTAGCCAACATGTCAAAACTGAAGCAACAATATATGACCCAAGAAACTGTAGACACTCGTGCCAATAAGATGCGAGTATCTTCAGGATTCTGGGTTTAAGCGATCGCATCATTGCTATGCAAACATAATGCCAACACAGCCAACAGAATAGTGGAGAAATTAAGTCGGGTTGAGAGTTGAATCTCCGTTACATCTCCACTGATATTCAGTATATCCTCAGCACAAGACGCGATCTACGATCCAAGTCACCTCAACCTCAATTGCGTGTATTATCCATCGGTTTCATTCACGATGAGTTGGATTTGGCAGACAATTGAAATATCGAGTTTTTTTGGGTGTGAGACTCGATCTCCCTGGCGGGATACTCGTTTGGGTGTAAAGGCGATCGCGACTTCTCCTTGACTCCGGCGCGAGAAGATCCCGTACTCAGTTCGCTTTCCCAAACGCTCCAAATCCCTAACCCCGTTAACTCAATTCCACTTAGGAGTATTCATGAACTGGGCCAACTCTCCCTTTTGGCTAATCTCTGCTGCCGTTAGTGCATTGGGATCGATCGCCACACCCATAAGCGCGCAGATTACGCCCGATGAGACTCTGCCGAATAATTCAGTAGTTCTGCCCAACGGCAACATCCTCACCATTGAAGGGGGAACGGAAGCGGGAATGAATCTTTTTCACAGCTTCGAGGAATTTTCCATCCCCACGGGGAGCGAAGCCTTCTTCAACAACGCCCTCACCATCGACAACATTATCACCCGCGTCACTGGAGGCAATCTTTCCGACATCAATGGCACCCTTCGTGCCAATGGGACGGCGAACCTATTTCTGATTAATCCTAACGGCATCCAATTTGGACCCAATGCCAGTTTAGAGATTGGTGGTTCGTTTCTCGGGAGTACGGCCGAGAGTTTGCTGTTTGAAGATGGGAGTTTTTACTCGGCTGTAGAAGCGAACACACCCTCCTTACTGAAGGTTAACGTTCCCATCGGGTTACAAATGGGGGTTGCTCCCGGAGCGATCGCCCTACAAGGCACAGGCTATACGATTGCAACAGAATCTCCCTTTATCGTTACCAGTCTCGATGGCTTGCGAGTCAATCCCGAAAATACTCTAGCCTTAGTCGGTGGTGATATCACTTTAGATGGCGCGATCGTGACTGCTAATTCCGGACGAGTTGAATTGGGGAGTCCCCGCGAAGGGATCGTCGGTCTTAATACCACCACCACAGGTTGGAGTTTGAGCTATCAAGAGGTGAATAACTTTGGCCCCATTGACTTACGTTCCCTCTCCTTGGTCGATGCCAGTGGTGAGGGGAGTGGTTCGATTCAAGTCCAAGGAAACAATATTACCCTGCGCGATGGTTCGAGATTCGTGATTCAGAACCAAGGATTGGCATCTGGCGGAACCCTCAGTGTCATCGCCTCTGAATCGATCGAGATCGTCGGAACGAATGCCACGGGCGATATAGGCAGCTTGATTTTAACTGAAACCGTGGGTGCGGGGAATACCGCCAATATTTTCGTTTCCGCTCCCCAAGTTCGGGCTGCTCAGGGGGCAGGCATCACGACGAAAACCTATACTCCCGGACGAGGAGGAGATATCACCATTCACGCACCTGAGTCCTTAGTTTTGAGCGAAGTATCGCCCATCGATCCGAGCAATCAGAGTAATATTGAAACCATCGGTTTCCGTTCGGGAACTGCTGGAAATATCAATATCTCCAGCGGGCAATTAATAATTCGAGGTCAAACGATTAACTCCACCACCTCTGGGAGTGGCAATGGCGGGAACATTTCCGTATCGACCCAACATTTAATGGCCGTTGACGGCGGCAATATCTCGGCAGTCACCTTTGGACTCGGGCAGGGGGGTAAGGTCGAGATCGATGCTCGCTCTATCGATCTGAGCGGTTTTAATTTCGATCGGTTTACCCCCAGTGCCTTGAGCGCATCAACGGTGGGCGCGGGGAATGCCGGTAGCCTAACGGTCAATACGGATCGTTTAAGGATTCGAGACGGCGCTCGGGTGGATTCTGGGACTCTGGCATCTGGAAGTGCGGGTAGTGTCACAGTCAATGCCTCAGATTCGATCGAGGTCACCGGTACAGTTCCTGGTGCGGTCAATCCCAGTTTGATTATCTCCAGTGCCAATATTGTCGATGACTCTTTACAGCAGTTTCTAGGGTTACCTGCTATCCCCAGTGGAGATTCTGGTAATGTGACCGTTCGGACTCCCCGGTTGAGGATCGCGGAAGGCGCTGCTGTAACTGTCAGAAACGATGGTACTGGTAATGCTGGAACTGTGAGGCTGGAAGCAGATTCCATCCAACTCGATCGTCGCAGTGGCATCACCGCCTCCACTCAATCGGGGGAAGGGGGGAATATCTCCTTGATGGTAGCCGATGTACAACTGCGCGATGGGAGCATGGTTTCCGCAGAAGCCGGCAGCTTCGGGAACGGCGGCAACATTACCTTCGAAACCGAGACGATCGCCCTTTTGGAAAATAGCAGCATTAATGCCAACGCCTTTGAAGGAGCCGGAGGCAATATCCAAATTACGACCCGAGGACTGTTCGTTGCCCCCGATAGCTCCATTACCGCCAGTTCCCAATTTGGAGTCGATGGGATCGTCACCGTTAACAACCCGATCGACGATCGCGCTTCTGGGTTTGTAGCATTGGACGGGGACACCCTCGATCGCGATACCCAAGTGCGAAACAGTTGTGCGGCCGCAGTGGGGAATCGCTTCGTTATCGCGGGGAGTGGGGGACTTCCGGAAAACCCCACCGACTTCTTTCGGGGACGAACGGTATGGCGAGATACTCGTTTGGACGAAATCCAAAGCAATTTAACCCCCAATCCCACAGAAGTATTACTCGAAGAATCCGCTACCCCTCCTGTGCCGTTAGTCGAAGCCACGGGATGGAGAACGAACAGTCGCGGTCAAATCGAGTTAATCGTGGCATCGGGCAATCCATCCCATTCATCCTGGCAACCGCACCCAGAATGCGACTCCGTTTCCCAAGAATCCGCGAGTCTCGAGTCCTCTCGTCGAGGGATAAATTTGGAAGATAATTGAAATATCACCTGTTTTTTTGGGTGTGAAATGCGCTCTTCTCCTCCTCTTGACTTCAGTGGGCTAGTATCGATTTTCAAGTTGCTCAACTCTAACCCCCTTAATTCCTAACCCCGTTTACTCACATCAGGAGCATTCATGAAGCAAGCTAACTCTCACTCTTGGCTACTATCTGCTGCCGTTCTCACGTTTGGATCGATCGCCACACCCGCCTCATCACAGATTACTCCCGATACAACCCTGCCCAATAACTCAGTGGTTCTTCCCAATGGCAACGTCATCACCATTGAAGGGGGAACGGAAGCGGGAATGAATCTCTTTCACAGTTTCCAAGACTTTTCCATCCCCACGGGAAACGAAGCTTTTTTCAACAATGCCCTGACTATCGATAACATCATCACCCGCATCACCGGAGGCAACATTTCCGATATCGATGGGTTGATTCGCGCCAATGGTACGGCGAATTTGTTTCTAATCAATCCCAACGGCATCGTATTTGGAGAAAATGCCCGACTCGATATTGGCGGGTCGTTTTTCGGAACGACGGCGGAAAGGATTCACTTTGCCGATGGGACGGAATTTAGCGCCACAGACCCCGCGACACCGGCCTTATTGACCATTAGCGTTCCCATCGGTTTGCAGTTTGGGTCAAATTCCAGTGCAATAACCGTGGGCGGAAACGGCCATCGCCTCATGGGTAGTGCCTTTATCCCGCTCGATCGCAGCAACAATCCCATCGGTTTGCAAGTGAGGGCAGGCAATACCTTAGCCTTGTTGGGCAATGAGGTCAACTTCTCCGGCGGCATTGTTGCCGCCTCCGGAGGAGGACACTTAGAAGTGGGGAGTGTCAGTCAGGGTCGAGTGGCGATCGACCCCACAGAGTTGGGTTGGTTGGGCGATTACTCCGCAGTGCAGCAATTCAACGATATTCATCTGGCGCAACAATCCCTCTTGGACGCGAGCGGCAGCGAGGGATCGATCCAGGTACAAGGGAGGAATATTCACTTCACGGAAGGCTCGGCAGCCGTAATCCAAAACCTGGGCGTCCAACCCTCTGGGGGGATAACCGTCCGGGCAACGGAGTCGCTGAATCTGACGGGCAATAACCCGGATAGGAGTTTGGGGAATCCGATCCAAATCGAAAACTTGGGGAGGGGTCAGACGGGGGATATTACGATCTCCGCCGCCCAACTTTCCCTACGAGATGGAGGACGAATCTGGAGTTCAACCTTTACGGAAGGCCGTGGGGGAAATGTGAGCGTGACGGTTGATGGCGCGATCGAGATCGATGGTGCTGCCCCCGGAAATCCGACGATTACGTCTTCGATCGCGACGACCTCATCGAGCTCGGGTAACGGTGGTAATATGACCGTCTCCGCTGGCACGATCGGCATCCGGAGTTCTGGTTCGATTACCACGCTCGGCTTAGGTTCCGGACAGGTGGGTACACTCCGCGTCGATGCCCAAGACCAGATCGAAATCGCGGGCAACAACCCGATTACCTTAATACCGAGTACTCTCAATGGGGGAGTTATTGGTTCTGGAAATGCCAGTCTTATCTTCATCAATACGTCCAGACTCGTTGTTCGAGACGGTGCTTTACTCGGCTCTAATACCGTTTTTACGGGTTCGGCAGGGAGCGTGACGATTCAGGCTTCGGAATCGATAGAGGTTACAGGTCGAGCCGCCGGGTCGATCGCTCCCAGTCGCATTACCTCAACTGCCGAACGCATCGATCGGGCCACGCAAGTCGCATTTGGTTTTCCACCGATTCCCAGTGGAGATGCCGGTTCTCTCACGATTAACACGCCGTCGTTACAGATTACGGATGGGGCTTTGGTTTCTGTCAAAAATGACGGTCCGGGTCGAGCCGGAGACGTGCAGGTTAATGCCAACTCGCTGGTTCTAGAGAATGAGGGCGCGATCGCAGCATCGACGGCTTCGGGAAATGGAGGCAATCTGGACTTGAACGTGGGAGAACGCCTGCTGATGCGTGGCGATAGCCTGATTTCTGCCACGGCTGCGGGGACGGGGAACGGAGGCAGCATCTCGATCGACTCCGATACCATCGCCCTACTCGAAAATAGCACCATCACTGCCAATGCCTTTGAAGGAAGCGGAGGCAATATCCAAATTACCACCAGCGGTTTGTTCGTGTCTCCCGATAGCCGGATTACCGCCAGTTCTCAGTTTGGTTTGGATGGTACGGTCGCGGTGAATAACCCCATTGTCGATCCGGCTTCGGGATTGGTGGCATTGGATGGCGACACCCTCGATCCCGATACCCAAGTCAGCGATAGCTGCGCGGCAGCAGTGGGGAATCGCTTCGTTCTCATGGGGAGTGGCGGACTACCAGAAGACCCCGCTCAACCCATACAATCGCCAACGGTGTGGCGGGATACTCGTTTGGGAGAAATCCAAAGTCATCTCACTCCCACTCCCACGGAAGCCGAACCCGAAGTATCTTCTGCACCCACTGCGCCATTGGTAGAAGCCACGGGATGGAAAAGAAACGATCGCGGACAAGTTGAGTTAATCGTCGCATCGGGCAACCCATCCCAATCCCCCTGGAAGCCTCACCCAGAATGCGATTCGCTTTCTCAAGAATCCGATGGTCTCGAGTCTTCTGTTCGATGAATGGGATTTGGCAGACAATTGAAAGATCGAGCTTTATTTTGGGTGTGAGGCTCGATCGCCCTCCCAATCCCTAACCGGAGTCAACTCAATTCAACTTTCGGAGTCTTCATGAAGACCGCCAACTCCTCTTCTTGGCTACTATCTGCTGCCATTTGTGCTTTGTCAATCGCAACTCCTGCCAATGGGCAGATTACCCCCGATGCCACCTTACCCAACAATTCAGTGGTTCTTCCCAATGGCAACGTCCTCACCATTGAAGGGGGAACCCAAGCGGGGATGAATCTGTTTCACAGCTTTCAAGACTTTTCCATCTCTACGGGAAGCGAAGCCTTTTTCAACAATGCCCTGAGTATCGACAATATCATTACCCGCGTCACTGGAGGGAATCTTTCCGATATCGATGGGTTGATTCGTGCTAATGGGACGGCGAACTTGTTTGTGATGAATCCCAACGGCATCCAATTTGGACCTAATGCCAGATTGGAGATTGGGGGTTCATTTTTGGGGACAACGGCACGCAGCATTGAATTTGCCGATGGTATGGAATTTAGCGCAACAAACCCCTCTACCGCACCTTTGTTGACTGTCAGCGTACCTATCGGCTTGCAAATGGGGACTCATCCGGGTCGCATTCAAGTCCGAGGAGCCGGACATCAAGCAACCACTGCCATTCCGGGACTTACCCCGACCTCAATCAGCGAGTCGGTTTCCGGATTAGAGGTGGGAGGCGATCGAACTCTCGCATTCGTGGGAGGCAATATCGAGCTTTTAGGGGGTGTGTTAACCGCAGCCGGGGGAAATATTGAGTTGGGAAGCACGAGCGATACCACCGTCAGTCTCGAAGTGGCCTCCCAACAGATCGCTTTAAACTACGCTGATACCGCTCGCTTCGGTCAAATTTCTCTGTCTCAAAGGTCTCTGGTCAATGCTGGTGGCTTTCTCGCCGGGTCAATTCGAGTTCGTGGCAATCGAGTGAGCTTCAACGATAGTTCGCTGTTATGGATACAAAATGTGGGAACTCAGCCAGCCGGCAACATTGAAGTTTTTGCCTCAGAATTCTTGAGTCTAGACAATAGCAACCCAGAACTTCACGATCCCAACCTCGCTAGCGGATTGGTGAGCGAAACGCTGAATTTGGGTGCCGGTAGCGATATTCTGGTGAGTACTCCACAAGTTATTCTCGATCGAGGCGGTCAGATTCTCAGTGGCAGCTTTGCCGGAGGTGCGGGAGGTCATATTCTGGTTGAAGCCAGCGATCGCTTACAAATTCGTCGCTTGCTGCCAACGAACAACTTTGCCATGAGCCGAATTGGAACCCAGTCTGCCTCCTCAGCACCCGCTGGAAACCTGCGGGTTTCCACCCGAAATCTATCGCTTAATGATGGTTCTATTGCTTCGTTAACTTCAGGGCAAGGTTCCACCGGCCTGGTGGAGATCGACGCTGACACCATCGAAATCGCTGACAACCCCAATAATTCTTCTGCCGCACAAGGCAATATTGGTTCGATCGCAACAGGAGCTGGTAATGCCCAACCCACCATTTTCAACACTCGCATCCTATCGATTCGAGATGGTGCTGTTGTCTCCACCTCAAGTATTGCCGCTGGAAATGCGAGCAGTATCGTTATTAATGCCACCGAATCCGTGACAGTCAGTAACGTACCGGGAACCGTGACTCCGAGTCAAATTCGATCGAGCACCCTGGCTCCCGACTTCAGTGCTCAGCAAGTGTTTGGACTTTCCCCGATTCCCACGGGAAGCTCTGGTACGATCGAAATTAATACCCCCTTAATTGTGCTTTCTGGAGAAGGACAAATTAGCGTTCGCAACGAAGGTCTGGGGGATGCCGGAAATATCACCATCAATGCACAAGAGCTTGTCCTCAAACGAGCAAGTGGTATTACCGCGACGACGTTCTCAGGTCAGGGCGGTAATATTTTCGTACGAGTAGAAGGCTTACAATTGCTCGACAGCAGTCAGATCGATACAGAAGCAAGTCGTACGGGGAACGGCGGCAACATTGCTATCGATGCCAAGACCATCGCTCTCCTCGAAAACAGCCGCATTAATGCCAATGCCTTTGCTGGAGCAGGAGGAAACATCGATATTACCACGAGCGGTTTGTTTGTCTCCCCCAATAGCGGGATTACCGCGAGTTCCCAGTTCGGTCTCGATGGTACGGTTGTCATTAACAACCCGATCGTCAATCCGGCATCGGGGTTGGTGGCATTAGATGGCGACACCCTCAATCCCAATACCCAAATTCAAAATAGTTGCGAGATCGCCACTCGCAGTCGGTTCACTTTTACTGGAAGCGGAGGACTTCCCGAAGACCCCACCCAAAACTTCCTCGGACGAACGGTGTGGCGGGATACCCGTTTGGGGGAAATCCAAAGCCATTTAACCCCAAATCCAACAGAAGGTGAATCCGAAACATCTTCCATACCTACTGCACCGTTAGTCGAAGCCACGGGATGGAGATGGAACGATCTCGGGCACATTGAGTTAGTTGCCGCATCCCCGAGTCCATCCCATTCATCCTGGCAACCCCACCCAGAATGCAATACAACAACCCAGGTCACCTCCCACCCCGCTCTCCCAGAAGAGAAATGATAAGCTAGTGTACGCCAACTCGGTCAATTTGGGGTCAAACCTGTCGCTGCAGCCCACGAGGTGCGGACGAAGAAAGCAGATGAGGAAACGATCGGCGATCGCCCTTTTTTCCAACTTCCCCCATTGCCGACGGGTTTTTTATTGCGGCACTGACGGCTGCTATCAAACAGCAAATCTCCATGCCAACTACGATTTCCCCTCAACTCGGTTACTATCGCGAACCCACCATTAGTGGCGATCGAGTCGTTTTTGTCTGTGAGGACGATTTATGGAGCGTTCCCCTCGAAGGGGGCATCCCTCGCCGACTCAGTGCCAATTTAGGGGCGGTGTCTCGCCCGTTCCTTTCTCCCGACGGGACGCAATTGGCTTTTGTCGGCCACGAAGAAGGCAACATGGAAGTCTACTGGATGCCGGCGGTTGGGGGGGCGGCCCGGCGGCTGACCTATTTGGGGGCAAGGACGATGGTGGCTGGCTGGAGTCGAGATTCGGAATCGATTCTGGTCGCGAGTAATGCTGCCCAACCCTTTCGCGACATCTTCAATATCTACACCGTCTCTGGAGATGGGGGATTGCCCGAACGTTTGCCGGTGGGACTCGCCCATAATATCTCCTTTGGGGAAAACGGCGGCGTAGTTCTCGGGCGCAATACCCTGGATATCGCCCGGTGGAAGCGGTATCGGGGCGGTACGGCTGGGGCGATCTGGATCGATGCCGACGGGACGGGAGAGTTTCGCAAGCTTATCGATTTACCGGGGAATTTCGCCTCGCCGATGTGGGTGGGCGATCGGATTTACTTCATCTGCGATTACCAAGGCATCGGCAATCTCTACTCCTGCACCCCCGCCGGAGAAGATTTGCAACAACACACCCATTCCCGAGACTATTACGTTCGCAACGCCACCACCGACGGTCGCCGCATCGTCTATCAAATGGGGGGCGATTTATTCTATTTCGATGGGGAATCCGGGACGAACTCGCAAATTGAGATCGAGTTTCGATCGCCCCAAGTGCAACGCCAGCGCAAGTTTGTCGATGCCGACGACTTCCTCGAAGACTACGACATCCACCCCGAAGGCCATTCCACCCTAATTACCACCCGAGGACAAAGCTTCTATTTCAGTAACTGGGAAGGGGCGGCGATCCAAATCGGTCAACCCGAGGAAATCCGTTACCGCCTCACCCGCTGGCTCAAAAGCGGCGATCGCTTCGTCACGATTACCGATCGCGGCGGCATCGAAGCCCTGGAAATTCACCACAGCGATGGCGAGACACCCCCCGATCGTCTCGAAGGCTTAGATCTCGGCCGTACTCTTGAACTGGAAGTCTCTCCCACTGCCGATTGCGTCGCCCTCTCCAACCACCGCCACGAACTGATTTTAGTGGATTTGGAAACCCGCGAGAGCCGAGTTCTCGATCGCAGCGACGACGATCGCCTTGGCGGCTTCTGTTGGTCTCCCGACGGACGCTGGATCGCCTACAGTTGCGCCCAAAACCAGCAAACCTCCTCGATTAAAATCGTCCGGGTGGAAACCGGGGAAGTTCGTGCTCTGACGCCCCCCAGATTTCGCGATATTCGTCCCTCTTTCGACCCGGATGGCAAATTTATCTATTTCCTCTCTTGGCGCGAATTTAACCCGGTTTACGACAGTATTTACTTCGATTTGGGATTTCCGGGGGGAATGCGTCCGTTCCTGATTTCTTTGCAAAAAGAGACCCCCAATCCCTTCGTTCTCGCCCCCAAACCCCTCGCCAAGAAGAAGAAAGACGCAGACGAAATAGAGAAGTCCGAGGAAGAGAAATCCCAAGAATCCCCATCGGAGGAAGAGAAATCGGAAGCATCCCAATCTAGTGACAGTGAAGCCCCGGAGAAAAAATCCAAAGACGGCGACGAACCCAAACCGATCGAGATTAACTTCGATGGCATCGAACATCGCATCGTCGGGTTTCCCGTTCCAGAAGGGCGCTACCGGCAAATTTGGGGAATCCCGGGCAAAGTCCTCTTCAGTTCCGTTCCCATTCAAGGCAGCTTGAGTCACCTGGGGGCTAACTCCGATTCGGCAGGGAAAGTGACGATCGAACAGTACGATTTTGACGAACAAAAGCAGGAAACGATCGCCTCAGATATCAGTAGTTTTAAAGTTGCCCGCGATAACGAAACCCTGATTTATCGCTCGCGATACCGGTTGCGGGTGCGTTCTCTAAAAGGGGCCGGTTCCGATTCCGGGGAGAAAAAATCCGGTCGTCAAAGCGGTTGGCTGGACTTGTACCGCGTGCGAGTGGCGGTAATTCCCCCTCGGGAATGGCGGCAGATGTTTGGGGAAATCTGGCGATTGCAGAAAGAACATTTCTGGACGGAAGATATGTCCGGGGTGGATTGGGAGAAGGTGAAAAATCGCTATCTCCCGTTGCTCGATCGGGTTTCGACGCGATCGGAATTTTCCGACTTGATTTGGGAGATGCACGGCGAACTGGGAACCTCTCACGCCTACGAAATGGGGGGCGACTACCGCTGGCCGCCGAACTACTACCTGGGCTTCCTGGGGGCGGATTTTTCCTACGATGGCGATGCGAATGCCTACCGAATCGATCGCATCGTTCGCGGGGATTCCTGGCAGGATGGCATGGATTCTCCCCTCAACGGCATCGGGTTGAACATCCAACCGGGCGATCGTTTATTAGCGGTAGGCGGACAGCCTTTAGAGGCGAATCTACCCCCGCAAGCGCTACTCGTCCACCAATCGGACTGTGAAGTCACCCTCACCTTCGCCGGAACGGATGCTGAGGAAAAGCGCACCGTGACGGTGAAAACCCTCACCGGCGAAACTCCCCTCCGATATCGGGAATGGGTGGAACGCAATCGCCAGTACGTTGCCGATGCCACCGGAGGACGGGTGGGATACGTCCACGTTCCAGATATGGGCCCTCACGGGTATGCGGAGTTTCACCGCTATTATTTTGCCGAGGTGTCCAAGGAAGGGTTAATTGTCGACGTGCGCTTCAATGGCGGCGGCCACGTCTCCCAGTTGATTTTGGAAAAATTGGCGCGGCAGCGATTGGGATATGACGTTCCTCGGTGGGGCAAACCGCGATCGTACCCCGATGACGCACCGATGGGACCGATGGTCGCCGTGACGAACGAATATGCGGGTTCCGATGGGGATATTTTCAGCCATTGCTTTAAGTTGATGAAGCTGGGAACCCTAATTGGCAAGCGCACCTGGGGGGGAGTGATTGGCATTTGGCCGCGCCATCCGATGGTGGATGGAACGGTGGTGACGCAGCCGGAGTTTTCGTTCTGGTTTACCGATGTGGGTTGGGGGGTGGAAAACTATGGTACCGACCCGGATATTGAGGTGGAAATGGCGCCCCAGGACTGGGTTCGCGGCAACGATCGACAATTAGATGTGGCGATCGAGCAAATTCTAGCGAAGTTGACGGCAAATCCGGTGCAGTTACCGAATTTTGGCGATCGGCCTCGGTTGACGCTGCCGGAATAGGGCGATCGTGAAAAATTAAGATGCGATCGAATTCAAGAATCAAGTGAGACAAATTAAAATTCGCTTTTCTGGATTGTATGGAAAACAATCGAGATTTTACTTCAAGCAGGAGCCAATTGCGAGATTCGAGATGAGTTATACGGTTATGGTTGGACGCCGTTAATGAGAGGAGCTTCGGGCGCGCAATATCGAGCAGTTGAAGCATTAATTAATGGGAGTGTCAATGTTAACTCTTGCGATTTTCAGGGTGCAAATTCTCTCATGATTGCCATCAGTCACTTTCCTCACTATTTTGATGAAAACTGCTTCGATTTCAGACCGAAAAATATGACCTTATACGAGCAACTCTGCAAAACTACTAAAATTTTGATTTCTGCTGGGATAAAAATCGAGCATCAAGATCGATTAGGCAATACGGCATTACAACTTGCCACGGAGAAACATTTGAGAAAGCTAGAATTCTTACTAAACTCTGCTCGGTTATCGCAGTTGCTATAGCTCTCATCGTACTTCTTCTCTTCGTTACTTTAGGAAAGTACCCTAGGGGTCAACAGCCGTTGACCCCTACTTCAAAACTCGCCCTCTCGGAATGACTATAATGTTTATTTTCCTAAAAATTGCGAGGTATAGCACTACGCAAATGCGCGTTTGACACGACTATCTCTGTATTCCCCTCGGGGTGTTGAGCAATTTTTCTGAATGTCCTAACGGACTTGCGTAACGCTATAACTCTTTTCCAAAATGCGCTCGAATCACAAGAAAATTTGCAAGATAGGAATTACTTTTAACTTTTACTCAGAAGAAAACTTAAAGCATCGAGCGATTGCTCTTTTTAAGCCTATCTTTAAGAAAGGTCAAGTTTGATAAGTATTTATCAATATTCTGATATAGTTAAACTATAACATAAAAAAACATCAAAATTTCAATCATCATGTTAAGCCCAAAGTGCCCGTGCTGTTCGGATACTCTTCTTCGTCATATTCGAGCGCATAAGGTGTATTGGTTCTGTTGTCATTGCTACCAAGAAATGCCCAACTTAGATCGAGATCCCGCTCCCAAAACGTTATCGTTTGCCCCGGTTATGAGTCTGGCAAAATAAACCCACTCCTCACTTTCAAGTCACCCTATTTTTTCCCAATACTCTCGAAACACCCCTGGGAGCCTAAGCCGTTTCTTCTGCATCTTGACGGTAATGTTCGCGAGCGATACAACCTAACCACTCAATTAGACTCTCCAACTGCTTCTCCGGGGCAAGAACCCCCAATCCCCGTACCGTCACTTTACTCGGCGTATATACGAAGCGAGATTGCAAATGTTTCGGTAAATGGGGTTTGAGTAAATTCCACGCCGGTTCTTCCATTGGCGTTTCCAAGATAACGTGCTGTTTTCCCTCCGGTTTGATGCGCGAAAATGCCAGTTTCTTTGCCACTTGCTTGAGTTCCATCACCCGTAACAGTTGATTCGCCCCCGTGGGAATTGTTCCGTAGCGATCGCACCAATCCGCGGCAATTTGCGTCAATTCTTCCCGAGAACGCGCCGTCGCAACTGCCCGGTAAGCCGCCATCTTCTGGTCGAGATCGAGAATGTAATCCGTGGGAATATAAGCCGTCAAACTTAAATCGATTTGAGTATCGTCCACTTTGGGAATTTCTTGACCCTGAATATCTCGAATCGCCTCCTCCAACATTTCCATATACAAATCGAAACCGATGGCGTTCATCTGCCCCGATTGTTGCGCCCCCAGGAGGTTCCCCACGCCGCGAATTTCCATATCCCGGACTGCGAGTTGATAACCCGAACCCAGTTGGCTGAACTCCTGCAACGCCCGCAGCCGCTTCTGGGCTACCTCCGACAGGCTCTTTTGGCGGGGATAAAATAACCAGGCATGGGCTTGAATGCCCGCCCGTCCGACGCGCCCCCGGAGTTGGTAGAGTTGGGAGAGGCCGAATTTTTGGGCATCTTCGATCAGAATCGTGTTCACGCGGGGAATATCCAATCCCGATTCGATGATGGTGGTACACACCAAAACGTCCGCTTCCCCGGAACTAAACGCGAGCATAATCGATTCTAATTCCGCCGCATCCATCTGTCCGTGGGCGACGGCAAGTCGGGCGCTGGGAACCATTTCTCGGATTTTCGCCGAAGTTTCTTCAATCCCCTCAATCCGGGGCACCACGTAAAACACCTGTCCGCCGCGATTGAGTTCTTGGGAAACGGCACTGCGAATGGTTTCCCAGTCCTGGGCAGATAGATGGGTTTTAATCGGGCGACGGGAAGGAGGCGGGGTAGCAATCAAACTCATTTCTCGAATGCCCGAAAGCGACATATACAATGTCCGAGGAATCGGCGTTGCCGTGAGGGTGAGGACATCAATTTGCGTTTTCAGGGTTTTAATTTTCTCCTTCTGATTCACCCCAAATCGCTGTTCTTCATCGATAACGAGCAACCCTAAATTGGCAATTTTGACGCTTTTTCCCAGCAGTTGGTGGGTGCCGACAATCACATCGAGTTCCCCGGTTTCCAAACGCTGCAAAATATCCTTCTTTTCCCGTCCCGTCCGAAATCGATTCAACAATCCCACTTGAATTGGATAGGGTGCAAAGCGTTCCTTGAGGGTGTGATAGTGCTGTTGGGTTAAAATCGTCGTCGGTGCGAGCATCGCCACTTGTTTGCCCGCCGTCACCGCTTTGAAAATCGCCCGTACGGCCACCTCGGTTTTACCAAATCCCACATCCCCGCACACCAGCCGATCCATGGGACGATCGCTCTCCATATCCCGCTTTACATCTTGAGTGGCTTTAAGTTGATCGGGGGTGGCTTGATAGGGAAACGAATCTTCGAGTTCCTGCTGCCAGGGCTGGTCGGTACCAAAGGCAAATCCCGTTTGCTGGGCGCGTTTGGCATAGAGTTCGAGCAAATCGAAGGCCAACTTTTTGATAGATTTTTGAACCTTCTTCTTGGTATTTTCCCAAGCTTTTCCCGAAAGTTTGTTGAGTTGGGGTTTGCCTTCCCCCGTGCGGCGAAATCGAGATAGAGAGCCCAGTTGATCGGCCGCCACCCGCAACGTACCATCGGTATATTTAAGGACTAAATACTCGCGGGTTTTGTTGTTGACGCTAAAGCTTTCTAACTTGATGAACTGCCCCACACCGTGGCTTTTGTGAACCACGTAATCCCCCGGTTGCAGTTTGTTGGGATCGACCTGTTTGGAAACGGCGCGGCGGCGCTTGCGGACGTAGGTGGGGGTGGCGAGGGTGTGCTGCCCGAAAAATTCGCGATCGCTCACCAAAACCATCCGCAGCGTCGGTAACACAAATCCTTCCATCTCCGCCAAACCGGAGTACTTGAGGGCGACGGGGGTATGGTGCAGTTGGTTGCGATCGATGGCTTGATAGTCGCGGGAGTTGGGAACGTACTGGGCGGGGCAGTCGTGTTCTTGCAGTAGGGCAACGGCGCGACTGGGTTGGGCGGAGGCAAGGAATACCGTAAAGCCCCGATCGCGTTCCGCCCGCAAAATCTCGGCAATTTTGGCAAACTGATGGGGCAAGGTGGGAACCTGACGGCTGGCGAGATCGAACGCCCCGCCATCGGCTACGGATAACTCGGACAAATCCAGACGTTGGAATTCAATCCCCGTGAGGGATTCGTCTAAGGGGCGATGGAGTTTGGGCACTTCAATGGGGGTTTGCAACTCCTGCCACTGTTCCTCGACATGTTCGATCCATCGATCGCTGTGGGCGCGACATTGGAGAGGTTCGTCGATCGCGACTAGGGTATTTTCGAGCAAATAATCGAGAATAGAGGCGGGTTTGTCAAAAGCCACTCCCAACAGGGCAATCGGAGAGATGGGGTGAGTCTCTTCAGCATCGGAGGGCAACCACTCTTCGATGTCATCTCCCAACACCCCCTTCACGATCGCTGTAAATTGCGTCGGTGTCAGAACTAACTGGGAAATTTTATCTAACGAACGCTGAGTGGTGGGATCGAACTCCCGAATTTTCTCCAACTCGTCCCCAAACCATTCCAAGCGAACCGGAAACTCCGAGGAGACGGGGAAAACATCGACGATATCCCCGCGACGACTCCACTGTCCCTCCATTTCCACCAACGCTACCCGATCGTATCCCAACTCGGCTAAGCGGAGATCGACAGCTTTCGAGTCTAGGGAAATCCCCGCTTTCAACTCGAAACAAGACGCTCGAAAGACCTCCGGCGGCGGGAGGTGGGGTTGCAAGGCTCGCTGGGTGGTGATAATAGCAACGGGGCGATGTTCGCCCTCACTCGATCGATTGACTAAATCCGCCAACACCTGCATTTGCCCCCAAGTCATCTCATCGGAGGTATAGGGTTCGTAGGGGGAAGCCTCGCTGGTGGGGTAGAAATGAACCGTTTGCCATCCCATGGCTTCGAGTTGCGCCGCCCAACGTCCCGCTTCTTCAAGGGTTGCGGCGATCGCACACAAGTGATGCTGCTGTTTCTGGGCGAGTGCCGAGGCGACTAACCCCTTGGGCAATCGAGGCACCCCTTCAAGCTGGAGATAGCGGTTTCGATCGAGCTTACTGTGGAGTTCGCCAGTCAAGGGCGAGCGGGCAATAGTGCGAACGATGGAGGAGAAAGACATACTCGAGTCTGGGGAGAATGCGGAAGCGGGGAATTTGCAGGGGGCAAACGGAACAGAGGCGATCGGATAGACGAAATCTTTGAGGTAGCGTATCGATCGCCAACAGGCACAAACCATGCCGATTCTGAAATAGCGATCGGCTCTTGGAGCAAAGGCTGCTCTTTTATGATTCGATTTTATTATTCACGCCACGTGCAACTTTATGTCAAGTCACGTGATGACGAAGAGGGGATAGAAGGCATTTCCCCTTTTCCTAAGCTTTGTCAGGTTTTAAATCCTTTAAGTTGCACCGAGGCGTGATTCGAGGAGTGGGTTGCCGTTGTCGATGCCCTTAATTCCATCTAAAGTGAAAGGTATAGAGCAAGACGCTCGCGAACGAGTGAAAAAATGCGATCGATAACACCCATTCGCGCAACCCAAATCCGTTCGCCCCATTCATTGCGAGATTGAGAAGTGTGAGGACATCGCGAGTTGAAATTTGTCATTCAGTTGTCATTACCGTCCTGAATACAGAGATAAAATCTAACACTTAACATCTAATATTCACAAACTCGATCGTGAAAATTCAATTTTTACCCGATGATGTCACCGTTGAAGCCCAAGCGGGAGAACCCCTACTCGAAGTTGCCCGGCGGGCGGGTGTTTCAATTCCGACAGGATGTTTGATGGGTTCGTGTCACGCCTGCGAAGTCGAACTCGATGACGGAGAAGCCATTTGCGCCTGTATTTCCGCCGTTCCAGCCGGACGAGAGACGATAACGGTGAATCTTTATATCGATCCGACCTGGTAGGGTAGGCGGGGGGACAAGGGGACAAAGGGGGAGAAAATGCGCGCATTTCCCATTCCCCATTCCCCATCCCTTCACCAAGAATTCGAGGCAGATTCTCCGAGCGGGACGCGATTTGACGTAGAATAGATCGATACTTCCAACATTCACGTGCGATGGCGATCGTATCCATGGAAGTGAGTCGAAACCGTATTAAAACTCAATTCGAGAAATGCTGACAATCTTATTTCAATTTGCACTTACCGGTTTAGTCGTATTGTCCTTCATCATGGTGGTTGGCGTTCCCGTCGCCTACGCTTCTCCCCAAAACTGGGACCAGTCTAAGCCCCTGCTTTACGTCGGTTCTGGTGCTTGGATCGTGCTCGTCCTGCTGGTGGGAATCTTAAATTACCTGGTTGTTTAGGCAAGGTTGCCCTCAAGAACTCGGGTCGCTCTCTCGAAATTTGACAACCCAAAATTCGCCCTTGCACCCGATGTTTGCCCCACGGTCGAACCGCGCGGGCAATTCCTTATCTTGAAGTTCGTTCGCGACGGCACTCTTCGTCTTAGACTTACCTGCTTTTTCCGTCGGAACCTTCAACCAAAAGTTACTCCACCAAAAACGAATCGAGTTATTCTTACGATCGAGGTGAGTAACGATCGCATGCAAGCGCTCCATCGTCAAAAGACGCTCGACCCTACGCAATCGGGTCTTTTGACGTAGTGAAAGCACCGACGACGTCTTTCTGAGGACTTTTCAATAACTTCTCGATTCCCAATATTCCCCTGACTTGGAGTCAAACCTCCCCTCGCTCATGACTGTTTTTGAAGGCACATTTGCCACTAACGCTCGATTTCGATTTGCGATCGTCATTGCCCGCTTCAATGACTTAGTGACCGGCAAACTCTTGGCGGGATGTCAAGATTGTTTGAAACGCCACGGCGTCGATGTCGATCCCAACGGCACTCAGGTCGACTATGTATGGGTACCTGGATGTTTTGAAGTGTCCATGGTGGCGAACCAACTCGCCCGAAGCAATCGCTACGATGCCATTATTTGCTTGGGGGCGGTGATTCGCGGACAAACGCCACACTTCGATTACGTTGCCGGCGAGGCAGCAAAAGGCGTTGCTGCTGCTGGGTTTCAGACGGGAGTGCCCGTGATTTTCGGCATCGTCACCACCGATACGATGCAGCAAGCCTTAGAACGTGCTGGAATTAAGAGTAATCTCGGCTGGAGTTACGCCATGAATGCTCTGGAGATGGCGAGTTTGATGCAAGAAGTCAAACAGATTTCCAACTCCGATGGCTATGGCGAGATTCCCTCGGATAAGCCGTCCCAAAGTTTACCGGCTTCTACTTACGGCGAAGCCTCGGGAGTTTTCGTGGAGTCGGAAACCTCATCGACTTGAGGCTCTTTTCCCATTAGACATCTATGTGCGAAAGTCGAAGGATCGTCATCAACGGCGATCGTTTACGATTTGAGAGAGTTGAGCAGACTCAACAGTTTACTCTCGCTATCCAAATCCCCGACAATGCGTCGTATAGGGTGAGGCCAGACGCGAATCAATGTCGGTGTAGCCGAAACCCGCTCGGCTTCGGCTTGTTCTGGATGCTTCAAGATATCGATCACTTTTAGGGTATAGGGTTGACCCAAATGTCGATCTAAAAGTTGGTGTAAATTTAACAGGGTTTGTTCCACCGCTAAGCTGCGGCCGCTGATAAATAAGTGCAGGACGTATCCGCTTACATCCAGAGCCAAGTCATCTGTGGGTTCGGGTTCTGGAAACATTCCCCGAGCCGGCTGTGTCGATTGCACCCGTACCACCAGATCGTGATTTTCCCAGAGTTGGGGACAGGCCGTTCGATAGGTAGAGACGACGAGGGGATCGCATAATTTAGAGGTGTCAGTACTGACTTGCCAAATCTCGTCATCGGTCCCGAATACCGCATTGAGCAACGGACGATATCGCAATGCAGGGGGATAGGCTTCGGCAAACACCTTGACTTGCTGAGTTTGGGGGTCGAGCCATCGATCGAGCGTCGCACCGTAGCAAGGCAGCAAAAAGTGAGGAGGTTCCGACAAACCCAAGCGTTCTTGAACCGCTGCACATAAGTGTAAATGCCATCGATTTTGTTTGTTGGGATCGATGCAATAGAACAAATCTCCCCCAGGGGTAAACAGAGCAATGCCCTTAAATAACTGGGGGAGAGGAGTACGATCTGAATTCATGGGTGGCAAAGAGCGATCGCAGTAGGAGAGAACAAAAATCAATAAGAAATCAATGAGAACTCATCTCTATTGTGTTAGAAGTTCTAACTTCTGACTTCTATGGTTTTATTGCTCGCCGGTACGATCGTCAACTCCGATGTTCGCGCTTACAAGCGACCGCGTAGGAACTGAGCCATTTCGTTCGGGGTCGGCGATTTATCGAGAGCCGTTTCTTCCGTGATGCGACCTTCTTGATAGAGTCCCAACAAAGCCTTATTCATTGTCGTCATCCCATCGAATTCCGATCGCAGCATCACTTGGGTGATTTCTTCCATTTGCCCTTGAATGACGTATTCTTTAATCGCATCCGTTGCAATGAGAATATCGTGGAAAGCCGCTCGTTTGCCATCGGTGGTTTTACACAAACCTTGAGCGACAATAGCGACCAACGATTCCGATAGTGCCACCCGGAAAGCCGGTTGCTCGGCAGGGGGGAACATCCCCATGACCCGCTCGATGGTTTTGACCGCACTGTTGGTGTGCAGGGTTCCCATCACTAAGTGACCGGTGGAGGCAGCCTTCAGAGCAATATTCATGGTTTCTTTATCCCGAATTTCCCCCACCAGAATCAAATCGGGATCTTCCCGTAGGGCCGCCTTGAGAGCGTTAAAAAACTTCAGGGTGTTCCGACCGACTTCCCGGTGTTTGATGAGCGACTTTTTACTCTTATGAACGAATTCGACCGGGTCTTCAATCGTAATAATATGGTGCGCCTTATTTCGATTGATATAATCGATCATCGCTGCCATGGTCGTTGATTTACCCGAACCCGTCGGTCCCGTGACCAAAATTAGACCCTTGTGGTGATCGAGGCTGATATTCTTAAAGACTTCCGGGAGTTTGAGCTGTTCTAAAGTTAAAATTTCGCACCCGATCAGTCGCAACACCATCGCCGGACCGTTCGTAGAATCGAAAACGTTAATCCGGATGCGAACGAAGCCTAAATCTGCGGCACCGTCAAAATCGAGATTTTCTTGGAATTGACGAATCTCATCATCGGTCATGATTTCCCGCAACCAACTCATGAAGGTATCTAAGTCGGTTACAGGCCAGTCCGTGATTTCGATATCACCGCGCTGTCGCATGCGCGGGGCTTCCCCGACACCAACGTGAACGTCGGAAATTCCTTCTTTGTCGGCATATCGGACGATTTCCGTCAACGTTGGGTGTCCCGGACTCGGACCCGCGCCTCGCCTGGGAGTTGCGGCGGCTTTTGGCGCAGCTGCTGCTGGGGGTGGAGCCGCTGGGGGTGGAGCCGCTGGGGGTGGGGCCGCTGGAGGAGCAGAAGGCGGCGGTGCGGGAGGTCGTCCGGCCACTGGCGGTGGTGCGGGAGGTCGTCCGGGCATCGGAGGGGCCGGAGGACGGGGAGGCATGGGACGACCCGACGGTGGCGGGGGAATCGGTGGACGCGATTGTGTCATAATATATGTTCCTGAGCAAAGCAGTGGTCGCGCTTGCATGGTTTGACGGGCGCGATCGAGTCGGAAGCAATAGCCGTATTCTTGGTTGCCAGTGACCGTTCAAAGTCCAGATTTAACCGAGCTCGGTTCTGGGCTTGGGTTAAGTCACCCAAAGCAACTCAAAGAATTGTCAAAAAAGACGTTGTCGCATGATTCGCCAACTTGGCCAACACGCAGTTGTAGCTCGATCGGCTCGTTTTTCGAGATAGACTTCGATATACTCCTCGAAAGATGAGGAGAAAATTCGCTCCTCTTGCGATTGACCTAACCAATTCTATTCCAACCTGGAACCTTGCGAATACCGACAAGATTTGCGGTTGTGGTTCTACAAAACTAATGTAACTCCGATCGACACGATAACAGTATCGGAGATTACGTAAGTATGGGGCAATGGACAATGGACAATTGACAATGAGTCAGTTTTCACGAGATTCTGACCCCCCACATCCTTTCCCTTTTTCTCTCAAGAGGACTGGCACAAAAAAAGAGCCACGAACGACTCAAAAAGCGATGCAGACGTTCGTGACTTAGATGGCGATCGCATTACCCCAAAAGTAAAATACGATCGCGATGTTGACCTTGAAATTGAAAAAAATGGCTTCGAGTTTACCGCGATGGATTTACTCTTCGGCGGACTCTTCGGTTTCGGTGGCTTCCTCAGGAACTGGCTGGAGAAGGGTAAGATAGCGAATCACTTCCTCGCTCATTTTCATCGAGCGTTCCATCGCCGCAATGCAAGTACCGGGACCGGTGTAATTCATTTGGATGTAAACGCCATCCCGATGCTTGTTAATTTCATAAGCAAGGCGGCGCTTTCCACGATGCTGAATCTCGAGTTTTTCAGCACCGAGATCGGTGAGGAGGGTGCGATATTTTTCGATGGTTTGTTCCGTGCGTTCTTCCCCAAGATCGGGACGCAGGATGTACATCGTTTCGTAAACAGTAGCTTTTGGTTTTCCCATGAGGAGATTTTTTCCTTGTGGACGATTTGGCTTCAGAGCGAGCTTAGAGGTTTGGATGGCGCTTGAAGCAAGGACTATTCATTCTACCAGATAGCTCGATGCCAGGGAGATTCTCTTTTTTCTAGCGGTTCTCACACTGATGAGGTACAGAGTTTCTCGATTGAGGGAATGGGGAACGGGGAATCGGAAATGGAATTTGGGTGTACCTCACAAGGTGCGAGAATTGCCAGATCGCTTTTTTCGAGAGCATCGACCGTTCGATGGAGTGGACTCGCGGTTTACAGAGGGGAAAACCTCACAGAGATCGCTGCACCTTCGTCACAACCAACAGCTTTTTACCCGATCGAAGAGTCTCTCCAAACGACACTACATCTAGAGTTCAAGATAAAATCCTCAAATTCTGCACTCCATTGGTAGATTGAATTGCCACAAAAAACGAAATTCAATTTGGAAGATTTTGCCAGAAATTTCCCAAAAATTGCCAATCCTTGAGATAACTTGGAAAAATTTATCTAAAATACAGAGAAGTCCGTTCGACGATCGACTCGATAAACATGATGAAACGCCGCTTCGATCGAGATTTTGCCAGACAAGTTTCGACACTCGCTTCTATCTTAGCCGCCTTCTTTATTAATATCTGGTCAAATCTCAATCCGATTGGCGGTCTCACCATTGGAGAAATTTCAAATACTCTCCTCGGTGGCGTACTCGTGACTCCAGCCAATTACGCATTTGCCATTTGGGGTCTCATTTACTTGGGGTTAATCGGATTAGGCATTTACCAGCTTCAGAAATCTCAACGAACCCACCGCGATTTTCGGAAGCTGGGCTATCTTTTAGTCGTCAGTAGTATGGCTCAGATTCTCTGGGTCTTTCTATTTCAATGGCGCTTTTTCGGACTCTCCCTCGGGGCAATGGTCGTCATCTTGCTACCTTTAATTGCGGCATATCGGACATTGGGAGTCGGGAAAAAGCTCGTTCCCCTCAAATTCAAATGGCTCGTTCACATTCCCACTAGCATTTATTTGGCTTGGATTAGCGTGGCGACGATCGTCAATGTCGCGATCGCCCTGTACGCTACGAGCTGGTCTGGATGGGGTATCCCACCGGAAATCTGGACGGCTGGGATGGTTGTCGTTGCAGGGTTTTTGGGCGCGATCGTGGTGTGGCGACGGCGAGATTTGGCGTTTCCGGGGGTGGTGGTTTGGGCGTTGGTGGCGATCGCCATTCGCCATACTGAGATTCCGACGATCGCCATTGCCGCCATCGGCAGCGCGATCGGATTATCGATCTGGGTGGGATTCAGGGTGTTTCGCACTCAAAAAGGATGGAAAAATTATGGACGTTCGCTTTAAACTCGGCTGTGCTGTTTGGGCCTATCGCGGTTGGCTGGGAGACTTTTATCCAACGGGCAGTCGAACGAACGATTTTTTAAATCTCTACAGTCATCGCTTCACCACGGTGGAAGGAAACACGACCTTTTATGCCATCCCGGACTGGCAAACGGTGCGGCGCTGGCACCTCGAAACTCCTGATGACTTTGAATTTTGCTTGAAGTTACCGCGCGAGTGTACCCATCGCGGTTTGTTGCAACCCGCTATTGAGGACTCGTTGCGATTTTTAGAGCATATGGAAGGGTTGGGGGATAAACTCGGACCGGTGTTCGCGCAGTTACCTCCCACCTACGGACCGGAATATCTCGCGGATTTAGAAGCCTTTCTCGAAGCCTTGCCGGAAAATGTGCCCTTCGCCCTGGAAGTGCGACATCCCGACTGGTTCCTCGAACCGTACGCCCGTCAACTCAACGCCATCCTTGAAGGGTTAGGAGTTGGGCGCGTTATCCTCGACACTCGCCCGATTTACAGTGGCGATGACGACCCCCAAGCCAACTCCAACCGGCGCAAACCGGACTTACCGGTACAGCCGATCGTCACCGCCGATTTTACCCTCATCCGCTTCATCAGCCACCCGGAACCATCGCAGAACGAGCGATTTTTGCGAGAATGGGTCAGCCGATTGGAGGAATGGTTGCAGCAAGGCACGCGGGTGTATTTCTTCGTTCACTGTCCCCTGGAAGAGCGCTCTCCAAGTACGGCGCGAGACTTCTGGCACTTACTCGAAGCCAGAGGAATTAGCCTTCCTCCCCTGCCTTGGGATCGCGTCGAACAGCCCCCGTTGCAACTGAGTTTGTTTTGAGGGGTGGGCGGTTTTTAGAAAACCCGAGCGTGTATGAGAAGCTACAATGAGGTCGCGCTATGAGTACTTCGGGCTGGCTATTCCCGTTTGCGGACATGTCGTGGAAATTCAAAATTAGCTCGATTTCTAGGGTTCAGTCGTACCTTTTTTGTCCCTGTCCCCTTTCCCCCTTAACCCTGTGCTAGAGATGACTACAATTCAGGACAAGTGGCTTGAATCCGAGTGGCATCGGGCATAATCGCCCCGCACAAATCTACCTCCGTTAAATTCACTCCATCTAGGTTCGTTCCCCACAAATTTGCTCCGGTTAAATCCGCGCCTCGCAAGTCCGTCCCACTTAAATCCGCATCTCGAAGATCGGCATTTTGAAGATTCGCCCCGGTTAGATCCGCATCTTGCAAGCGGACATTTCGCAGATCGGTTTCTTCGAGGTTTGCGCCGCTCAAGTTGACTCCTCTCATTTTGGCTATTTCTAACGTCGCCTCGCTCAAATCTACCTGGCTCAAATTTGCATTCGTTAAGTTTGTCAGTGACAGATCGGCTTTATGCAGATTAGCCCTGAGTAAATTCGTTTGCTCTAGCTTGGCGTAGCGCAAGTCTACCCCTTCGAGGTTCGTCTGGCTTAAGTCTGCTTCGGTTAAAATTGCCCCGAACAGATCGGAATTTTTCAGATCGACACCGCTGAGGTTCGCGCCAGTCCAATCCACACTGCGCAAGTTACAGCCGCAACAGCGACGAGTTTCTAAGAGTTTGCGAGAATCGTCGGGATTGTCTGCGCGAACGCTTGTCGTCCATCCCAGTAATAACAGTGCGCTTAAGGTTGCTAGGGTGCGCTTCATTAACCTCTCCTTACTCGTTGCACGATCGGGCTATTTCTATCTTCTCCCAAGATTCGCGATCGCTGCCTAATCGCCATGACACTTATACCTCGACACTCATCGCCCGACACTCGTAGTAGGATGAGAGCGTTTCACCGAATCTCATCGTCAGGGAGTGAGAATTTATGTGGCCGCGATCGATTCCAATGGGGGTGTTAATACTGGCAATTTCCGGGTGGAATGTCGTTCAGGTGCTACCCACGACGGCCCAAATCACCAAACCCGCTAACCTAGAACTCACCAATCCCGAACTCACCGATCCGGCTAGCTACTATATCCGAGGCACTCAGCGTTACAACAACGGCGATATTGAGGGGGCAATCGCGGATTTGACTCAAGCGGTGCGCCTCGATCGAGACTACGCCGCAGCTTACCTGTATCGCGGCTTTTTGCGATCTCAACTAGGGGACTTTGCCGGTGCCATCGAAGACTATACTGCCACCATTACCCTCGACGATCGCAATGCCGAGGCTTATTTTCGTCGGGGGATAGCGAAATGGCGATCGAATGGTTGGAGGAACGATATCGCTGGGATAATGGCAGATTTCGATCGTGCCTTGGAACTGGATGTGGAATATACCCTCGCCTACTACCATCGCGGCAAACTCAGAGGAGAGTTGGAGGATTGGCAAGGGGCGATCGCCGATTTAAATCGCGCCATTCAACTCGATACCTATTTTGCGCCGGCTTATCTGAGTTTGGGGATGGCTCGGGCGGGGTTCGGCGATGTGGCTGGGGCGATCGAAGCCTATTCCCAAGCCATTGGGATCGACCCCGATTATACCGAAGCTTACTACAATCGCGGTATCCTCCACGCCCAACTGGGTAACTACCAAAAAGCGATCGCCAACTTCAGCGCCGCCATTGACATCGATGCCAACTACGCCAATGCCTACTTCAATCGCGGGGCCGTTCGCAACAACCAACTTGGGGATATTGCCGGGGCAATGGCGGATTTTCAAGTCGCAGCCGAGTTGTACCAGCAGCAAGGCAATTCACCAGCCGCACGACACGCCCAGAATCAGATCGAGCGATTGCAAGAGTAAATTGATGCTCGCCAATTCAGCCAAAAAATGGGAAGATTACCCATTTTTACCGATCGGCGATCGAATTTTCGCAAGATTGGAGGTAGTATATCAGAAAGTTGTCGGAAATAGAAAATAGAGAGTTATCCATATATTTTCTTTACACCAACTTGATTTTTTCTTCATAATCTAGATGAGTTTTGAGGTTTTTCTAGGCTGATACAGAAGCATAACGAAAATAAATTAACAAACGTCTAGAGTCTTTTCATTTAAAAGGCTCATACGCTTCTGTCTTTACAAAAAAGTTCCTGAAATGCGGTCATTTTTACAAAATTTTACAGCCAAAAAATCGAGCATCACATCTCGAAGCGGGTTAAGAAATAAAACTAAAATACCTGCCATAATGGCAAGACTAATTTATAAAAATTGCTGTATATTACCCGAATATATTTAGCTTCAAACTCCTTTAAACTATATAAACTCGGTAAACAGACAATGCAAGAGACTCTCTTTTTACCGCCCTCGGGTTCGGTGACCAACGATAACTTTGCCTTTGCTCAAGGTGGATTGGTGACGGAAAATTATAGCCATTCGCCCTCTTTAGAACTCCTCGACGACAATGGCGACATCGTTCTCGAAGCCGGCATCGCCGAAGCGATTGCTGAAGCGCAATCCACCTTTTCCGCGGATGATGCTTTTACCGCCCTGTTTTCGGAGACCGGACTCGTCGTTGAAGCTGAATCGGGGAGTTTTGACGGCACGGCCGAAAGTGAGGCCAAAGTGAGAGCCGCGTTTGAGGTGGGGGCAAACGAAACCTTTTCCTTCGATGCGATCGCCGATTTATCCATCGATGCTAAAGAAATCGAAGATCCCGACGCCGAATATTCCCGCGCCAGATCCGGTGCGTCTTTCCTGCTGATGGATGTCACCGATGAAGCCAACCCCAAAATTCTCGATTATTCTGCCGTTTCGGGTCGTTTGATTTCTTCCCAAAAAGTGGGTCGCGTCCGCATGGGTTCGACCGGTAACTTTACCGTCACCGAACGCCAAATCGATCGAGATGTGGATGGGAACAACGGCACCGATTCGGTGTCGACCCTCGTTGCCGGTCGGTACGAACGTCGGTTTAACCGAGATACGCGCTTGGCTTTGATTCAAGTCGAAGCCAGTACGGTCAAGGTCGTGGAAGATGCCCTCATCGATGGTTTGGGATCGGGGGTGACCTACGGTTCGATTCGGAACGATCGCCTTCATGGAAATAATAGCAGCAACAAAATTTACGCCAGTTTGGGCAACGATCGCGTGTTTGGATACGGGGGTGACGACATCCTCGAAACTGGTCGAGGAGACGATCGCGCCGTTGGTGGTTCGGGAAACGATAAGATTCACGGCGCTCACGGCAACGACGAGCTATTAGGGAATCGGGGAAACGATGAAATCGTCGGTGGAGAGGACGACGATACCCTGACCGGAGGTCGCGGGAGCGACGAGATGACTGGGGGAGACGGTTCCGATACCTTTGTCTTCGTTCGCGATCGCAGCTTACTAACCGGCGAAGTCGATGTCATTACCGATTTCGAGCCGGGGGTCGATACGATCGAATTTCGCGGTTGGAGTGGCTTGAACCCGCAAACTTGGTTTAACGATGCCGTAGCAGACGAGCGGTTCGCGAACACGTCTCAAGGAACGCGATTTTTCTCGAATTACGGCGGTGAAGTTCTCTTTGAGGGAATTAGCGTTAACGATTTGAGTGGGTCGGATTTTTACTTCGCATAAAACCCCATTCAACTTTGAGACCAATAAATAGAGCGCAACCGCGACATCTGTGAGGGAATAGGTTTTAGTTCGCAGCATTTGACGGATACGGTGACGCGGTAAAGATGATTACGAGCGTGACGGTCTCGAAGGGAAAAAAATATTTTGATGCGCACGCACGATACTGCCACTCTTAGGTGGCCGATAAACTCAGATCGTAATTGACGTTTTTATCCCCATTAATGACTTGAGTAAAATAAACCCCCGGATCGAGTAAAAACGATGCTTCGGCGGTTCGATCGTCAAAGGGAATCGTTTGGGAAAATCCTCCGATATCCCGGGTGCCATTATTATCCGCATCGGCAAAGATCGAGACTCCGATATTTTGGCTGGGAATACTTTCAGCAACTTCGAGCAGAAAATCCACCGTTGAAGGGCGATCGAGAACGAAACGATAATAATCGATGCGATCGGCCTTGCCGAAGCTATCGCTCACACTCACCATACCCGTCAGTACATCTAAATTTCGGGCAGCATCGGGAGTGTTCCCAACCGCATCTGGGGGTAATCCCGGTGGGGGAGTTGGGGTGATGTCCAGGTTGTATTGCGACAGCGAGAAATTGCGAGGATTCGCTGAGACTCGTAGGAAGTAGGTATCGGGGGTTAAATACAGACTCCATGCGGTTTGTTCGGGGGCGATCGAGCCGAGGGTGGGGTTTACCCCTTGCACGAATTCGAGTTCGCCGTCACTGTTGCGATCGCGACCGATAGCCAGGGCGGAGTTTCCCGTGAGGCGATCGAGGACGATACCGACGTTGGTGGGGGTCTCGATCTCAAATTGATAGAAGTCGGTTCGATCTGCCTCACTCACCGTATCGCTAACCGATCGCCCCGTATCCAATTCCCCCAAATCGAACGCCATCGGTAAGATATTCCCCGCAGTGTCGGGAGGCAGCCTCAATGGTTGTGGCGAGAGGGTGAGGGTGTAGTCCGTATCGGCGCGATCGCGTCGCAGTTGCAGGAAATAGGTTCCCGCATCGAGGGCGATTCCGAGTTCGTTGTTACCGGTTTCGAGAATCTCCGTGTAATCCCGGGAGAACCGACCCCGCTCGATTTCGCCGTTGTTATTGAGATCTCGGGCAATTTCGACAATGACGTTGCCACTGTTACCGTCGAGTATAGCTTCGATATTGGTGGGTTCGTCGAGGGTAAAGCGGAAAACATCCGTCAGATCGACCAGTCCGATCGCATCGTTGGCGGTTTGCACGGTGGTTAGCGCACCCAAATCGCGAGCCGTCGATGCCGAGTTGCCGACTCCATCAATGGGTATGGCATCAATGGGACTGACGAGTAAATCGCCATTGTACGGCGTTGGCTGCGGGAAAATCTCTTCTCCTTCCGGACCAAAACCCGCAGCAATCCAGTAGGTTCCAGGAGACAAAAAACCGGAAATGGATTGGTTAAATCTCGCTAAATCCAAGCGTTCGTCGAAGTCGAGTCGACCGTTACTATTACGATCGAGATATAACTCCCCTTGGACGTAGGGAATGACACCTGGCTGTATTTGTCGGACATCGATACTCACCGCACTGGGGCGAAAAAGCGTGAATTGATAGAGATCGCTGAAATTATTTCTGTCTAGGACATAGCCAAAGCGACGGTTCCCGGCGATCGCCCCCAAGTCCAAACTGTTGGCGATCGAGAATCGCTCTCCCGGATCGCTCAGAGGGGGTAAGAATGGGGCGGCGATGCGGCGTTCGTGGATGCCGAAGACTTGATAGTGGTCGAAAGCTTGGGAACTCATCAGTCCCGCTTGGATGAGATCTCGATGGAGGTTTAGATAAGTGCTGACATCGAACTGGGTTGATGTCGTACGTCCTTCGTGAATACCGAACTGCTTGAAGTGAGTTAAAGCTTGGCGATTGGTCAATCCAGCTGCGATTAAATCGGGATGTCGATCGAGATAAAAGCCGATGTCAAACAGATTCGAGGCAACCCGTCCTTCATCGATACCGAATTGCCAAAAATGCTCGAACAGTTGCTCGTTATTAAAGCCAACAGCCGCTAAATCGGTATGAGATGCTCGGTAAAAGTCGGCATGAAAGCTATGGGAAAATAGCCGACCTTCAGCGACTCCAAAATTAGCAAGATGGTCAAAAAATTGACGATTTTCGGTGAAGCCAACGGCAGCTAAATCGGGATTTGCCGCTTTGTACAAATCGAGATCGACAACTGGGGAGAAATCCCGTCCTTCGCGAAGTCCGAAATCGAAGAAATGCTGGGTGGCTTGTTCGTCGTTAAAGTTTGCCAAGTCGGGATTAACCTGGCGATAGTAATCGAGGTCGAGGAGATTGACAGTCATCTTGGGTTAGGGATCGTCAGTTAGGTTTAGAAATAGTAGAGCCACCGCCGATCGATACTGCCTGGTATATTGATTGACTAGATTCAGGAGAATTTGTTTCGCTTATTTCTTATTGAGCTTGAAAAAATAAATCGAACCTTAAATATTGATATTTTTGGTGAGCGTCAAAAAAATAATTTTTTTTAAATTTAAAAACTCTAGAAGCATTTATCTTCGGCTTTAAAATATATTGAATTGATTTATAAATCTTGCTCAATTCGCTTGGAAAACCTGTCGCGCAACCCAACCGAACCCACTGGAGTGAAATATTGAACCTATAGGTTCGATGTCGCCAATTTATGCAGAATGCAGATATCCAGTTTGGGGAAATGGGCGATCGCAATGCAGAAGACATCGAGGTCGTCACCACCACTCAATTTTTCGTCCCGACTCCAGCGGTAGGCACAGGTGCGCTACCCCGATACCCCGACTATCCGACAAACCCCGAGAAATCGATCGAGCCAGGGGTTGGGAAATCCGTCGCCAAACCCAACCCACAACTCATTTGTCAATTCATCAAACGACCGATAAAGTCAAATCGTAATCGATCGTATCTACATTCCCCCCCAGAGGAACGACTCCGGCAAAATAGACACCCGGTTGCAGGAAAATCGAGTCTTGCGCTTGCTGAGTTAGCGGATTCACAAACGCACCCTGGAAAAATTCTCCCCCACTCAAACCGTCTATGATGCCGTTATTGTTGAGATCGTTGAACACCTGCAGTGCCACAGCCGTACTATTGCGGGTGGGATCGAGTAAGAAATCTACCGTGGCGGGACTATTGAGAACGAAGCGATAAATATCCCGTTCGTCAGCTGGTCCGACACTGTCGCTAAATGTTTCTATTCCGGTCAAAACATCCACATTTCGGGCAGTCTGAAGATTATTCCCGGCTGCGTCTGCGGGTAATCCTGGTGGGGGAGTTGGAGAGATTTCGAGATCGTAGACAGAAGACTCTGTAAATTCATCCGAGACGCGGGCAAAGTAAGTGCCGGGGGTTAAATGCAGACTCCACGCCGTTTGCTGGGGGGCGGTCAAGGGGCCCTGACTTTGCAAGATATCGCGAGTTTCGAGAACGAGACTCTCACTCGAACCGCCATCGAAATCCCGACCGAGGGTCAGTGCTGGGCTTCCGGCGAGGGCATCGAAGGTAATGCCGATATTAGTGGGTGTGGCAATCTCGAACTGATAGTAATCGGTGCTATCGGATATGCCCACCGTATCGACAAACGATCGCACTTCGTTCAACACCCCCACATCAAAAGCAGACGGTAGGGTATTGCCCGCGCGGTCTGGAAACAGCCGCGATGCTTGGGGGGCGAGGGTGAGGGTATAGTCGGTGTCGGAACGCTCGTTTTGCAGGCGCAGGAAGTAAGTTCCAGCATCGAGAACCACTCCCAGGTCGCTCGTTGAGGTGGAGGCTTCGATAATTTCCGTGAAGCCTCCAGTCTGAAGGGCGTCGATTTCGCCGTTGTTATTGAAATCTCGGACAATTTCGACGGTGACCTCGGTATTGGTGCCATCCACTAAGGCTTCTACGTTCGTCGGTGCATCGAGGGTAAAGCGATAGATATCGGTGTCATCAAGCAGTCCAAGGGAATCGTTGAAGGTTTGCGGGGTGGTGAGCGTCCCTAAATCGCGGGCAGTGGCGATCGAATTTCCAGCATTGTCCGCCGGTATCGCTGCGACGGGACTTGCCAGTAGGTTGCCATCGTACTCGAAGGGAAGAATGAGAGGGCGAAGGATTCCAGGTATCACCTCAACAGAACTTAAAGCTTGAGGTACGCTTAAGCCATAGGTTCCTGCGGGTAAAACGCTAGAGATATTGGGAGATAATCCTGTATCGGTCGTGCTCGGTTCGTTGCCATCCTGGAAACCATTGCCATTCAAATCGGCAAATAATGAGAGGCTGATATCTAAATTGGTCGTCGTAGAAATTCCCGCACTCACCAAACTGGGACGAAACAGGGTGAATTGGTAGGTGTCCCCACCCTGGGATACAAAATTACTAAAGCGACGGTTGCCGCCAATGACCTCGAGATCCACATTGCCAGCATTTGCGGGAACGGACAACAACGGCGCGGCGATGCGGCGTTCGTTGATGCCGAAGACTTGATAGTGATTGAAGGCTTGGGGATTCGTCAGTCCCGCCTGAATGAGGTCGGGATGAATGCCCAGATACGTTCCCACATCGAACTGGGTAGAGGTGATGCGTCCTTCGTTGATGCCAAACTGACTGAAGTGGTCTAAGCCTTGGCGATTGTTGAATCCAGCGGCGATTAAATCGGGATGGGAGTTGAGATAAAAGCCGATATCGAAGGTATTGGAGGCGACCCGCCCTTCATTGATGCCGAATTGTAGGAAATGGTCGAAGAGTTGCTCGTTATTAAAACCAACGGCAATCAAATCGGTATGAGATGCGCGGTAAAATTCGGCATTGAAACTATGGGAAAATAGCCGACCTTCTGCTATGCCAAAATTCGTAAGATGGTCGAAGAATTGACGATTTTCGGTGAAGCCGACCGCCGCTAAATCGGGGTTTGCTGCCCGATAGAGATCGAGATCGACAACTGGGGAAAAATCTCGTCCTTCGCGAAGGCCAAAGTTGAAGAAGTGTTCGGTGGCTTGCTCGTCGGAGAAGTTCGCCAAGTCGGGATTGACCCGGCGATAGTAGTCGAGATCTAGGAGATTGGTATTCATGGTTAGTTCGTTGTGGTTCGGGGATGAATCGATCGAAAGGGATGTCAGGAGAGGAGGAGTTGAAGTTCAAGAATTTAGATGCTTTAGCACGAGGAGAGAAAAAGCATTCATTTGAATTAAGGATTCAGATTTTCGCGATTAGATATTAGCTTTTTACTCTCGCAAGCAAGCTAAAATATCGGGGTAGTGAGCTTGAAATATGTCAACTTTGCAAGCTAGATCTGAGTTTGAAGTTGATGACTGTTAACTGAGACCTGACGACTTATGATTTGGATGCAAAATCACTCAAGATCGAGTATCTACAACCAATCGATTTAAGATAGATTGTAAGGATTCAGCTACCTCGAGAGATACCCCTCCCGTCCACGGCAGTTCCTCCACTTAAGAAGGGGGAAGCCAAAGGAAGCTGGCGCTGTTTGTTTGTCAAAGTCTTTTCCAATTCCTCCCTTGTGGAAGGGGGGCTAGGGGGGATCGAAATCGATTGAAGCTGAATGCTTACGATCGATTCGGTCGTTCGGCTTCTCGATCGAGCAAAAAATTGGGATTCACCAGGAGATCGCGAAGTTATCGTGGGTTTAAGAGTTGAAACGAGCGATGGTGAACGTCAGGATTTAGAGAGTGGATACTTGACACGGCTCAATGGCTAGCACCCCCATCGATGAATTGAGGTTTTTGAATCCTCGTCCTCTGCCTCAATCCTGACAATGACAATTTAGATCCACCGCAGATTGATTTCGATTGATATATTTAATGACTCGATTTACGCTAAATTTGTTTCATTAAAATCAAGAAAAATCGTATTTATTTTATTGAGAATACTCAATCGATTTATTCATTATTTTCGCTCGATAATATTATCCGGTAAAATGGCGAAAATTATTGCTCTATATTCTTTTTCCGGGATAGACCTATCTTTAAGTGTAAAAAAATGCTAACTTTTGCATAATCAATAACAACTGCGAGCGCTAAAATCTCGCAGTTTTCAATTATTTTGGGTTCAAAAATTTTTCTAAAAAAAACCGATCGCCCACTTCACCATCTCGAATCGCGATCGGCAATCACGGTTTTCCATTCCAGAACGATCGATTTAGGCACTTCTATCTCAATCCGGCGATCGCCACTCAACTGAAAATCTAAGCGAACCTTGCCAAATTTAGGCAATTGCGGCAAAATCTCTTTCATATCGTACTGAGCGACATTGGCAGCCGGTGGGGTATCGGAAAATAAATCTTTTGCCACCCAGAACTGACCTCGACTTGCGGTAATTTCCAGAGGCTGCGATCGCTCGAACTCTGTCACTCCTGGAAAACCCACCAACCGCAAAATCACTCGATCGCTACTATCTGCTTGGATCTGCTTAAAGAGGATGGCATTCCAGTAATTGCCCCCATCATCCCGTAAATTGTGCCGCGACTGAATCAGAAGCTGTCCGGGGATATGTTCGGACATTCTAATTTCGGCGATCGCTGCTGGGGGATTGAAACTCACAAATAGAATAAGTGACAGGAAAACATATCCGAAAACTTGGTATAACCACAAATATCTACTTCGTTGTTTCATTGTTGTTTCATTCTTCACCTTTCATCGATTTCCCATTAAAGTAAACGCTGCCCAATTTCGGGGTTCGGGATGAGTGGCACGAATCGATAACATCGCAGTCCGTAGTGCCTGCCCCTTGTCAAGCCCTTGTTGTAAATTCTTGTAAAACTGTGCCATCAGATCCGCTGTTGGGACATCGGGAACTTGCCAGAGGGAGACGACAACACTCTTAACCCCAGCCGTCACCAGGGAGCGGGATAACCCCACCACTCCATCCCCAGTCAGTTTTCCCCTGCCGGTATCGCAGGCACTCAGCACCACGAGTTCGGCATCCAGATTCATTTCCAAGATTTCCTCTGCCGTCAGAAAACCATCAGCTTCTCCATCCGGTGTGAGGGTGATGCTACTGCCGATGCCGCGAAATTCGTCCAGAATACCGTGGGTCGCCAGATGGATGATGGAAGCGGTATCCATTCGTTCTCGAACGGTCGTCTCCGTTGCTGCAGAACCGATGAGGGCTTCAGTCTCCAGGAGTTCGGCAACGATCGTGGCTTCTCGTTCGGCACCGGGCAGACTGGAGAGTGGTACTACCGGTTCTCCGGGAATGAGCGATAGAGACGGCATTTCTGGATTCCCGACCACTAATATTTCTTCCCCTCTAAGAGTTTCACCATTTCCCCTTCTTTGAGTTAGTTCCAACACCTGAATTGCCGGGGCAGTCAGAGGTGTATGTTTGTCGATGAGGTAAGTGCCGTTGGCATCCTGGAGAGCGGGGAAGGGAACCAGGAACAGTTCGCGGTGAGGGATGAAGATAACCGGCGCTTCCGGGTTCGTCGGAAGTAGGTCGGCGATGGGTTCGATGAGAAGTTGGTGGAGTTGTTGCAAGCGATTGGCTTGGCGGGCAGCAATTTCTTCTGGGGATAAATATTCAACAACGATGGCAGCATCGCGAACGCCGAGGGCATGGCGAGACTCAGTTACGAGTTCCGCTAGAGAGATGTTGAGGCCGTCCAAGTTGACTTGGCGAAAGGCGATGTCTCCATTGGGTTGAACCACCCAAATGTAAAGCGTCTTTGAAAGATCTCGCAGAGAAACAATCGAATATTCAACCAGGGTCGCGTTTTGAGTGCGGGCAACTTGCTGGATATCGGCAAGGGTGGGTGGTGCAGGGGGAACGAATGCTTCGGCCGAGTTGACCTGCAAGCGTTGTGCCATCAGTTCGACAAATGCTCTGGCGCGTCCCCGTTCGGAAATTTCGAGAGCCATTTCGGTTTTGTTTTGGGCGATGAGGACACGTTGCAGAGAACGATAGGAATTAATTTGAGTATCGAAAATGGAGACCTTATCCTCATCGTTCGTTAAATCGGCACGGAGGGTTTCCCAGAGTTCAATGGTAGCGAAGAGGTTTTCTTCGGCAGCAGCAAAGTTTTGGGTTTGCATGAAGGCCCAAGCGAGATTATTGAGAGAATTGGCAATTCCCGCCACATTGCCGATTTCCTGTTGGATAGCTAAAGATTGTTGGTGAAACTCGATCGCCCTTTCGTACTCCCCAATGTTTAGATAAGTATTGCCTAAATTCAAAAGAGAGTTGGCAATTCCCGCCACATCGCCGATTTCCCGTTTAATGGCTAAAGATTGTTGGTGAAACTCGATCGCCCTTTCGTATTCCCCTAGGTTACGGTAAGCAATCCCTAAACCGTTGAGAGATACGGCTTCACCGACTACATTGCCTATGTCCCGTTGGATGGTTAAAGATTGTTGGTAAACCTCGATCGCTTTCTCGTATTGCCCGAGGGAGAAGTAAACATTCGCCAAATTACCGAGAATTTTAGCTTGACCCAACCGATCGCCAATTGTCTGTTGGATGGCTAAAGATTGTTGGTAAACCTCAATCGCTTTCTCGTATTGTCCTAGGGAGAAGTAAACATTCGCCAAATTAATGAGAGATTGAGCTTCCCCCACCACATCACCGATTTCCCGTTGGATGGCTAAAGATTGTTGGTGAAACTCGATCGCCCTTTCGTATTGCCCGAGGGAGAAGTAAACATTCGCCAAATTATTGAGAGACCCTGCAACTCCCGCCAAATCGCCGATTTCCCGTTTAATGGCTAAAGATTGTTGGTGAAACTCGATCGCCCTCTCGTATTCCCCTCGGTTACGATAAGCATTACCCAAATTATTCAGCGAGATCGCAAC